>CAMNGM010000030.1 GCA_946538425.1 uncultured Bacteroidales bacterium
CCTCCACGACGATGTCGATGTCCGTGTTGGGACGGCCCAGGAAGCAGTCGCGGACATAGCCGCCGATGACAAAGGCGCGCACGCCCAACTCACCGGCCACGTCCGACACCAGCTTGAACACGGGCGCGTCCAGGTATCCTTCCGTTATCGTTGACATAGCATTTCCTCCCAGAGCGGGGCCTTCTCCACAAAGGAGAATCCCTCGTCCTTCCGCTCGAACATAAAGGTCTTCAATCCGTTGGTAATCACGATGTAACGCACGTCCAGCGTGTGGTTGTAGCGGATGGCCTGGTCCACCACCTCCTGCGTCAGCTCCACTTCCGGCCGCTTGCATTCCACCACCAGGAGCGGATGCGCCTCCCGGTCGTAGACGACGATGTCGGCCCGGTAGTCCAGGCCGTTCCAGATCAGGGAGACCTCGCTCATCATCATATGCTCGGGCACCTTCATCCCCTCGTGCAGGACGGAGATGAACCACTGCCTGACCTCCTCCTCGGGGGTCAGCCGGACGCTCTTTTTCCGGAGCGGGTCCCAAATCCTATCGCTGTGAATCATACGCTGCAAAGGTAATAAGATTTCTGTCAATCCGAGCGAAGCGAAGGAATCTACTTGCGCGCTTTGCGCAGGGCCTTGCGGATGACCGGGAGCACGAGGTCCACATAGCGCTGCATCCCCAGGTCCGTGAGGTGGATCGTGTCGGCGGTGGACTCGCCGTCCGGCATCGTCATCTTCGCGGCGGGGATGAAGTAGATCTGCTTCTCCCCTTGCCTTTTCAGGCGCTCGAAGAGGGCCTTCTGCTCGAAGTTCTTGTCCTCCACTTCCTTCCGGATGGCGCTGTCGAACAGCGTGTGGGGGAAGATGACGTCCTCGATGAAGATCACCGGCACGTCGGGATGCGCATCGCGCAGGATGCGGAAGAACTCCTCGCCGTGCTCCCGGATCATCGGGGCGTAGGCATTGGGCGCGTAATCCAGCACGAACACGCCCGGATCGGGCACGGAGGCCATCAGGCGAGCGATTTCCAGGTCCAACAGGGCGTTCCCGCTGAAGCCCAGGTTGATGACTTCGCGGTCCAGGGCGCGGGAAATCATACTGGTATGGGCCATCCCCGGACGGCTGGCGCTGCACCCCTGCAGGATGCTGGTGCCGTACATCACCACCGGGCGTTCCGTGCGCGGAGTCGCGGCGAGAGGCTGCTCCAGAGAAGCCCCTTCGTCGACCCCGATCTCGAGGGAATCGACCCCGTCATACAGCGACAGGTACAGCATATACTCCCGCCACTCCGGGGTCATGTTCTTCACCAGGCAATCGGCGCTCGTCTTCCCCTGCGAAGGCCGCCCGACACCCGCGGGACGCCAGACGCCGTCCACGAGGATGTACAGGTCCAGTCCCCTCACGCCGGTCGGATTCATATTCGACAGCCAGCTCCCGTAGGTGGATGTCCACCGCGCGTGGACGGCCGTGGAATTGGACCGGAAACGGAGGTACAGGCCCGCGCTCTGGGTGCCGAGGTGCCAGACGGCGGGACGGGAAACGCCCTCGAGGGCGGCGGGAAGCCGCTGGTAGCGGGTTTTCGTCGCGTCGGACACCTTCCCGTACACGGGAAAGGCCGATGCGTCCGTGAACACCTGGGCGGAGAGGTTCAGGCCCAGGAAGGCGGTCAGGAGAAGGGTCAGGATCTTTTTCATAGCAGGGGTCCGGCGTAGATTTTCAGGACGGTATCGCGCAATTCCTCCGGAACGGAGGCGAGATGGGCTTCGAAGGCGGCCTTCTCCCGGGGCGTATAGCCGCCCCATGAATTGCCTTCCAGGTAGTCGGCGGCGATGCGGTTGTTCGGCCAGATCTTGTACCCGGCCCGGATGCGCCGGTCGATCAAGCCCGCAGTCTCGCGGCAGAAGGTGTTGACGGGAAGGTCCTGCCAAGGGGCGAGGTCCGCCGCCGTCACCGGGTCGCAGACCGTATAATGGACCCGGCCCTTGGGCTGGGTGATGCCGGTGAGGATGCTTTTCAGGTCCTCCCCGGGTTTCTTGACGTAGCAGCGGTCCCGCTCCAGGGCGGTCAGTTCGGCTGCCTTGAGCACGTCGCACGGCTCCCATTCATAGGAGACGGCGAGCGGCACGATGTGCAGGTCCAGGATGTCGCCCGCCAGCGAGAACATCTTGATGATGCCCTGGTCCGTCGCGTCCACTCCGTCCTTCGTCCGTCCGTTCCGCTGGGCGATCCAGACGGACTCCCCCTTTTCGGTGATGGTCCACCGGATGTACTCCGACAGGCGCACGGAACTCGTCAGGAACGCCCGCGGGGAAGAGACCGTCGTCGGCCGCTCCACCCGGAACATCTTGTTGGACTTGCCGAAATCCACCACCAGACCGCCCTGCATCAGGTTCGCCCCGAAGGTAATCTCGGAAGTCCGAAGCCCCGCGCGGCGCAGCAGCACCTGCAGGAAAGCGGCGTCCAATGCGATATCGCGGTGGTTGGAAATGAAGAGATAGCACCGCGCCGGGTCCAGCTTCTCCATCCCCTCCACGGTCACCCCGTCGGTCGTCTTGGCCATCAGGGCCTCCACCACGGGGAGCATAAACCGGCCTTGGAACTCGTCCACGGTACGGGAGGAGGACACCAGGGCGGCCACCTCCCCGAACGGCCGGTCCGGGAACAAGTACCCGCACACCGTCCGGAATTCGGGATAGGCGACCAGGCGCCGCATCGCGGCCGGAATCTCCGCGTCGGTATAGGGACGGATGTCGTCAAACATGCTTCGGCCGGTTGTCGATGAATTTCACGGGCTTGCGGGACTTGGCGGGATACAGGATGGCCGCCACCTCCGCCGGAGGGCAGATCTCGATGCGGGGCGCCACCCGGATGCGGGAGCGGAAACGGTCCTTGAGGTCCTTCACGGCGTCGAACTCGGGCTGGTACTTGAGGCCCAGCTTCACGAGCACGTCGTCCGTGCCGGCGTCGCTCTCGTCCACGATGACCACGTAGTTCTCCACATAGTCCGCGTTGTCCAGCACGTCGTTCACGGCCGGCGGGTACAGGGTAGTCCCCTTGAGCTTGATCATATTGTTCTTGCGGCCCACCAGCGGGGTGAGGCGGTACGACCAGCGGCCGCACCGGCACTGCTCCGTGACCTTCGCGGCCATATCGCCCGTCCGGAAGCGCAGGAGGGGCATTCCCTCCACGCCCAGGGTCGTGACCACGATCTCGCCCACCTCCCCGTCGGGCACCGGCAGGTTGTCCTCGCCGATGATCTCCACGATGATGAGCTCCGGATGGACGTGCCCGCCGCAGCCGCAGGGGCACTCGGAGAAGGTCGCGCCCATCTCCGTGGAGGAATAGGTCGCGAACAGCTCCACGTCCCACTTCTCCTTGATCCGGCGGCCCAGGAGGTTCAGGTCGAAATGCTGGTCCCGCAGGCCCTCGCCGATGCCGATGATCCGGCGCACCGAGGAGTTCCGGTAGTCGATGCCGTGCTCCTCCGCGTACTGGATCAGGCGCAGGATGAAGGACGGGACGCACATGATGGTGTCCGGCTTCAGCCGCTGGATGGTGTCCCACTGCAGTTCCGGGATGCCGTTGCCCACGCGGATGATGCTGGCGCCGAGCTTCCGGATGCCCAGGAAATAGGCCAGCCCCGCCATAAAGCGCTTGTCGATGGTGGTCATCAGCTGGACGATGTCCCCGGGCTTCACGCCCGCGCAGGCGAAGGATTTCTCCTCGTTGAACGCGAGCCGGTCCAGGTCCTTGTCGGTACACCCGAAGGTCACGGGGTCGCCCAGGGTGCCCGAGGTCGTGACGTAATCCACGATCTTCTCCCTGGGGCAGCACAGGAAATCGTCGTTGAACAGCTGCAGGTCCTTCTTCTCGGTGAAGGGGATCTTCACCAGGTCCTCCAGCGTCCGGATCTTCGTGATGTCGATATGATAGATGTCGAACATCCGCCGGTAATACCTCGAGTGCTCCGACAAGTATTGCAGGGCCTCCGCGAGGCGCCCTTCCTGATAGGCCTTGATCACTTCGGGCCTTTCGAACTCAATGTCTGCCATAGTCTATCTCTTTGATCCAATCGAGGAAGGCGGCCTGCCAACGGGCCGTTTCCTCCGTAAACTTCTCCGGGTTCGCGCCGAATCCGTGCCCGCCGACGCGGTAGCGGACGGTGCGGTGCGGCACGCCCTTTTCCGTCAATGCGGCATCCAGGAGGTCCGCATTGCGCGGATCCACCACCGGGTCGTCGTCGCAGCGCAGGAGAAACACGGGCGGCGTGTCGGGACGCACGTGGCACTCCAGCGAGAGGGAATCCCGCATCGCCTGGTTCCCGGTCCTTCCGTCGCCCAGCAAACCGCGCCGCGAACGGGCGTGGGTACTGGGATCACGCATGGACACGACCGGATAGACGGACGCCACGAAGTCGGGACGCAGGTTGGCTCCTTCGGCGAGGCCCGTGAAATCCGTCCCGAAAAACTCCGCCGCCGACATCACCAGATGCCCGCCCGCGGAAAAGCCCATCGCCCCCACCGGACCGTCGTACCGGTCCCGAACCAGGGTGATGGCCCGCTGCAGGTCCGCGATCATATCCGGATGGCGGTGGCCGCCGAAGAGGGCCCGGGTATGGAACGTGAAGTTGAACCAGCCTCCGGTACGGTACAGGAGCACATAGGCGGCGACGCCGTTCCCGGCCAGCCACTCGCCCACCCGTTCGCCTTCTCCCTCCTTGTCCAGCCAGAAATAGCTGCCGCCCGGGCACACGACCACGGCGGCCTTCGGCTCCCCTTCCGGCAGGTACGCCGTCAGGGTGGAGCCGGCCCGCACGGACGTGCCCTCCCAGATCTTCACGGTCTGGGCCTGCAGAGCCGTGCAGAGCACGAGGAAAAGAAGGGTCAGGATTCTTCGCATTTCCCGCAAATATAAGTCAAATTCTCCGGAACGCCCGCGCAGCGGACGGCCGTCAGGTACTTTTCTTCGTCCGCCTCATAGGCCGTCACCTGCATCTCGGGATGCGTCAGGGCCACCAGGAGGGCATAGACGCCGCAACCGGCCTCCGGGATGACGAGCGACTCGCCCGTCAGGGAGTCGACCCGAGCGAGGGTCTCCGGGGTCAGGACGCGGCGGCATTCCACATCGGCGTCGTGGCCCTTGTACAGATACTGGTAGCGGACATAAGGGGCATTGTAGGCCGCCGTCTCGCGTTCGCGGCGGATGCGGGCGTACTCCCGCTCATAGTCGTGGCGGACCTTCCGGGTGAATGCGGCGACATCGCCTTCCGGCACCTCGAAGCGCTCGCCCACCTCCATATACAGCCCTGCCTTCCGCAGGAGGAAGTCGTGCTTGGGCAGGGCGTAGCCGAAGCCGTGGATATACAGCGGCAGGATGGGCAGTCCCAACTCCCGAGCGGAGACGAAGGCGCCCCGGTGGAAGCGCTGGATCCGGCAGTCCGGGCTGCGCGTGCCCTCCGGGAAGATCACGATGGAATAGCCCCGCGCCACGAGGTCTTTCATATGGGCCAGGTTCTTCTCCAGCCCTTCCATCACCGGATAGAACTCCGCTTTCCGGATCAGATAGCCGTAGAACGGACTGTTCCAGACCCATTCGTTGGTCATGAGGATGACCTTCGGATGCAGGGCGAGGACAGGCAGGACGTCGAAGTGCGACTGGTGGTTGCAGATATACACGGCCGGCTTGGAGAAATCCTCCCCGTGCGGGTTCGAAAGCGTGTACGGGCACCCCGGGATGGCCTTCATCGCCAGCCGGGCGGTCTTCATCAGGCCGCGGCGGTACTTTTCCCGCTTCCGAGGCGTGGAACCGCCCAGGAACAGGAAGAAGGTCCATATCGACAGGGCCAGCATCGCCAGGAGGAACACGATGAAGATATACCCGGTCCGGAGGGAGCTTCCCAGGGTCCACGGAATCCTGCGCGGCCGGCCTTTCTTCGTCGTCAGGAAGCGGAACACCAGCGGGGGCAGGTAGTAGGCCATCGCCACCACGGTGAACATCCCCACGATGGTCACGGCGGCCAGCGACCGCAGCGCCGGATGCTTCGCCACGATGAGGGCGCCGATGCCGATGAACATGATGAGGGCCGACAGGACCACGGCGTTCTTGAACGACCGCAGGATCTTCTTGCCCGTCGCAAATTCGTACATCAACCCTTCGGTGATGAAGATGGAATAGTCGTCCCCCTGGCCGAAGATGAACGTGGCGAGGATGATATTGACGATGTTGAACTGCAGGCCGAACAGGCGCATCGTCCCGAGGATCCAGATCCAGCCCACCGCCAGCGGCAGGAAGGCGGTGACGCCCATCGTCAGGCCCAGGGACAGGCACAGGAAGAAAAAGACGATGACGCTGCACAGGAGCCCGATCCGGTCGAAATCCTCCGACAGCATCCGCGCCAGCGTGCCCGACACGTCCTCCACCGTGAAGGCGAACGCCCCCTCCGGCAGCGCCGCCCGCAGTGCCCCCACCTCATTCCGGGCTCCTCCGTCATTCCCGGCTTGACCGGGAATCTCCTTCACTTTCAAGTAATTGACCACCTGCACCTTGTCCTCCCCCGGCAGGTACATCGCCTGTCCGAGGGTCTCCGTAACCGGCGCGAAATAGTCCGCTTCCTGCACGGTCCAGTCCCGGTCCAGCAGGTCGAAGAACGGCTGGAAGGCGTGGGCCGTGAAGCCCGCTTCCAGGCCGGCGTCAATGACCCGGTCCGACAGGTCGGGATGGGCCTGGAGGAAGGCGTTCCAGCGGGCGATGCGCGCCGCCTGCGCCTTCTTCGAGGGCAGGAAAGCGCCCAGGCCGGAAAAGCCGGTGGCTGAGCTTGTCGAAGCAACCGACGAATCGCCGCCGACAACGGCTTGAAGCGCCTCGTTGCACTGCAGCGCTTCCTCCGCCGTCGCGCCGGAGGCCACCACATACACCGTCGAGGCGCCGTCGGCCGAGGCGCCCATTTCCTCCAGGAGGGCGAACCCGCGCTCCTGTTCCGGCGTCATATAGTTGATGTGGTGCATGTCCGCGTCGAAGGAGATGCCCCGGCTGAGCCAGAAGAGGACGGCCGTCACGGCCAGGAAAGCGGCAAAAGTCCATTTCCGGGCTTTCGGGCTCAGGTGGATGTGCCGGTCGAAATCCAGTTTGACGGTGTTCCGGGGCCGGGAGGCCGCCGGGACGAGGACCGGCAGGAACACGAGCACGAACAGGATCGTCCCCACCAGCATCATCGCGCCGATGAAGCCGAAATCGTGCAGGGCGTCGGCCTTCAGCAGGAGCAGCGACAGGAAGGCGCCCACGGTGGTGATGTTGCCCACCAGGAGCGGATTGACCTGGTCCGCGAGGGCCTTCCGCTTGTCGTTCTGGTATTTCAGGTGGTCCACATAGTGGAGCGGATAGTTCACGGCGATGCCGATGATCATCGACCCGATGCCCAGGACGATCAGCGACACCGAGCTTTTGAACAGGGCGATGATCCCAAGGGCGAACAGGGCGCCGGCGAGGATGGACACGAGGATCCAGAAGACATCCGCAAACCGCTTGTAGCTGAGCCACAGGACGATGCAGATGAGGATCGCCGCCAGGGCGAGGGCCAGGAATGAGTCCTTCTTGATGCGGGAGGCATTCTCCACGGCCACCTCCGGGCCGCCCGTCGAGGTGATGCGCAGGTCCGGGAACCGGGCCGCCGTCCGCGCCTTGACCGTGTCCGTCAAGGCCTTCAGGTCCGCGTTCCGGCCGGACTCGGTACTGCCGAAGGGGGAATTGTAGAGGACGACGCCGGTGCGGCCGTCGCCCGTGAACAGGAATCCGTCCTCCATCCGGCTCTTCGTCGCCGGATTCAGCGCCTCCAACCGCTGCAGCACGGGAGAGAAAAGGCCCAGCGGGTCGCTGCGAAGGTACTGGGAGGTGAAGCTCGAGCCCATCGAGTAGAAACTCCGCTCGTTCTCCGCCATCCGCTCCCCGACATAGCCGGGAGCGGCCAGGAGTGAGTCCATCCGGGCATAGTCGGCCTCCGTCAGGAAATAGGGCCAGTTGGCGCGGATGAAGCCGAACACCTCCTCCACGGCGCCGGCATCGGCGGAAACCTGCAGGTCCGGGACGAGACCGGCCGTGTCGGCCTCGGCCCAGATCTCGCCGAAGGCCGTCATCGCGTCCATCACGCGGTCGGGATCCTCGGCTTCGGATTCGAAGAAAACGGCCATCCGGTCCTGCCCGAGGCGGTTGTAGACGTCGGAATAGCGCTTGCTCTCCTCGTTTTGCGGCAGGAAGGCGGAGATGTCCTCCTCATAGTGCATCCGCAGGGCGGACAGGGCGCAGAGGCCCAAGAGGACGGCCATCACGAAGACCGCCAGCCCCTTGCGGGCCGACAGCGCGTCGTAGATATGCAGGATGAGCTTTTTCATCGGCCCAGGAGCATCCGGGGATAACCGTAGACCAGGGCGAGCGCGCACAGGACGGTGTTCAGCACGCTGATCCGGAAGAAATCGGCGAAGGGCCGGAAATGGGACACGCGGTCCTCGGGATAGTACACCCGCACCGGGACCGGGACGATCCGGAGGTTCTTCCAGGCGGAGAAGACCAGCAGCGTCAGTTCCGCCTCATACCGGGCGGTAAGGAGTTTCAGGGACGGGAGGTCCTCCAGCGGGTACACGCGGAAGCCCGTCTGCGTATCGGGGAGTTTCCGTCCGGTCTGGACGGTGAACCAGAAATTCGAGAACTTGTTCGCGAAGGTGTTACCCGAGGGCATCCCCTCCGCCGTGAGGTTGCGGCTGCCCACCACGAGCGTCCGCTCCCCCGCCGCCGCGACGAGCGCCGGAATGTCGGCGGGATCGTGCTGGCCGTCCGCATCCAGGGTCAATGCGAAGCGGAAACCCAGCTTCCGGGCGGCTTCCAGGCCGGTCTTGAGGGCGCAGCCCTTGCCCCGGTTGGTCTCGTGCCGCAGGACCCGGATATCCAGCCCCTCCAGCTTTTCCTGCGTGTCATCCGTGCTGCCGTCATCCACGACGATCACCGGCAGTCCCTGCCCGAGGACGCCGCGGACCACGTCCGCGACCGTCCCGCAGTTGTTGAACGTCGGGATGACGGCGCAGATATGACGGGGATCGGTCACGCCACGGACAGGCTCATTTTGGCGCAGAAGGTCTCTCCGGACAGGATTTCGACCGTCCTTTCGCTCCCTTCCCCGCCGATGTTGAACCGGAGTTCCATCCCTTCGGCCGGAATGATCGGGCTCGTGAACTTGATGTTCTTCGCCCCCACGAGCCGGGCCCTTCCGTCGTGGCCGACCTCCCTTCCGTCATGGCCGACCTCCCTTCCGTCATGGCCGACCTGATCGGCCATCTCTCCCATCAGCTCCAGCGCAATCTCCACCAGGCACACGCCCGGCGTGATGGGATACCCCGGGAAATGCCCCCGATAGACGGGGCTTTCCGGCAGCAGGCGGACGGTCGCGCCGCACGCATCGACCGCGATGGTCTCGTAGAGGATTCCCTGTAGCATCTTACTGTTTTTCAAAGAGTTTGGCATCCACGGGCCGGTTCACGACGAAGTCCTTGAACTCCAGTTGCGTCCAGTCTCCGTCCGGTGAGATGAGGAGGGCGGACTGGATCCGGAGGGACTGCTTGTCGGCATGGACGATGATTTCCCGCACCAGGGACTTGAGGTCCCGGCGGACCGGCACCAGTCTCACGGCGAGGTCCTCCCCTTCCAGGACCGTCGCGGTGAAGTCCTTCTCCGTGGGCATCCGGAACCGGCGCCCTTTCCCGGTCATCCCAGACGGAGCCTCCTTTCCTGTCATTCCGAGCGGAGCCTCCTTTCCTGTCATTCCGAGCGAAGCCTCCTTTCCTGTCATTCCGAGCGAAGCGAAGGAATCTCCTTCCCCGCTGGACACGAACAGGCTCGGATAAGGCTTCAGCACCTCCCAGCGGATGCGGTCGGGGCTCGCGAGCACCACCCGGCCCTCGCTCTTGAGGTCCTTGGCGAGCATTGAACTGTGCCGCGTCTGGGTGAAGGACGCCTGCAGGGTCTCGAAGGCATTGGCCGCCTTCAGGCGGTCCAGGATGTTCTCCTGGGCCGATGCGGCCAGCGCCAGCGCCAGGCCGGCGAGTATGAGGAGCCAGCGTTTCATCGGGCGATCAGGACACAGCCGGAGATGACCAGGAACACGCCGATCCACTGCACCCAGTTCACCTGCTCGTGGAACACGAGGATGGCGGCCACCATCCCGAACGCATAACTCAGGCAGGACAGCGGGTAGGCGATGCTGAAAGGAAAATGCTTCAGGATGTACAGCCAAAGCACCGTGGCGACGCCGAAGGAGATGCCGCAGAAGAGGAACCACCAGTTGGTGAGCTGGCTCTTGAAAAAGGACCAGGTCCAGCTGAAAGGTCCCGATGCGGCCAGGCCCAGCTTCAGAAGGACCTGCCCTCCGCAAAGGAACACGCTTTGCGTGACGGCAAGGATGACAAGTTTCCACATAATCCTACAAAAATACGGAATCTTGCCCACATTTGCAATCCTTCGACCCGCTCAGGAAACACAACGGGCGGTCCCGGAGGGCCGCCCGTCAAATTCCGAGGATACCGGATTACTTCTTCTTGCCGAAGATGCCGCCCAGCACGCTGCCGGCGATGCTGCCGAGCACGCTGCCGCCCGCAGGCTGCGCGGCGGTCTTGTTGCCGCCGAGCACGCCGCCGAGGACGCTGCCGAGGATGCTGCCGCTGTTGCCCTTAAGGGTGAGGAGCACGTCGTTCAGGTCCACGTCGCCGTCACCGTCCTGGTCCTTGATGATGTTCTTCAGGCCGCCCATAATCTTGGGGATGAAGGCGAGGAGCGCGGCGCCGGCGGCGCCGAGCTTGAGCTTGGAGAGGACGTTGGAGTTGAAGATGTTGCCGGCGAGCGCCGTGACCGGGCTCTTTGCCGCGTCAGCCTGGCCGGTCAGGAGGGCCTTGATCTGGTCGAGACCGCCCGGGGCCGTTGCCGTCTTGGCAAGAGAGCCGAGGATGGAATCGGAAAGGCCGCCGAGGACCTGCTGCTGGAGGTTCTGGGGAATCTGGATGTTGCTGCCTGCAACATTCTTGGTCACCTGCTGGAGGATGATGTCACTGAGATTCATAGACGTATGGAATTAGTGTTTTGTGTTTTCGCAGGGACAAATATACATAAAAAAAGAAAAAAGACCGGATTTTTCCGATCTTTTTTCTGGTACACTCTCAGGGGCTCGAACCCTGGACCCGCTGATTAAGAGTCAGCTGCTCTACCAACTGAGCTAAGAGTGCGTTTCAGTATGTCCGGAAGACTCGCTTTGCGTCTCGCTTCCTTTGTGACCCGTTCGGGGCTCGAACCCGAGACCCCAACATTAAAAGTGTTGTGCTCTACCAACTGAGCTAACGAGTCCTCCTTGTTTTCCCAAACGGGATTGCAAAGGTAGTCACTTTTTTTGAATCCGCAAGGATTTTTTTAATTTTTTTCGGCCGAAAACGCCTTGATCCGCTGTTCCTCGGAGAGGCGGCAGACCAGCAGGCGATCTGCGGATTCCGCAACGATGTAACCTTCAAGGCCTTCCACGACGACCGTCTTCTCGCCGGAGGCGTGGACAAAGCAATCCTTGCACCCGAACAGGCGGACATCGCCGCCCACGACGGTGTTCCCGTCGGCGTCGGGTTCGATATGGGTCTTGACGGATCCCCAGCTCCCGAGGTCGCTCCAGGCGTAGTCCCCGGCGACGACGTAGATGTTGCGGGACTTCTCCATCACGGCATAGTCGATGGAGATCTTGTCGCAGGTGGGGAACAGTTTCCGCAGGACGGACGCCTCCGCGTCGGTGTACAGGGCGGGGGCGATGGTGTCCATCACCCCGGCGATCTGCGGCGCGTAGGCGCGCAGCTGGCGGGTGATGGTCTTCACGTTCCAGACGAAGATGCCCGCGTTCCAGAAATAGTGCCCGTCGGCCAGGTAGGCCTCCGCCGTCGCGGTATCGGGTTTTTCCTTGAAGGCCGACACCTTCACGACCTCGCCGGGCACGGCCTCGGCCGCATGGATGTAGCCGTAGCCCGTCTCCGGGCGCGTCGGCGTGATGCCCACGGTGACGATGGCGTCGGTCCCCTCCGTCGCGGCGAGCGCCTTCCCGATGGCATCGGCAAAGGCGTCGGTCCTGAGGACCAGGGCGTCGGCCGGGGTGACGACGATGTTGGCGGCGGGATGGCGCTGGGCGATCTTCCAGCAGGCGTAGGCGATGCAGGGAGCCGTGTTCCGGGCCTCCGGCTCCGCCAGAATCTGGTCCACCGGGATGTCCGGCAGCTGTTCCCGGACGATGTCCACATATTTCTCGGAGGTGACCACCCAGAACTTGTCCGGGGCGCACACGGGCAGGAAGCGCTCCACCGTCAGCTGGATGAGCGACTTCCCCACCCCGAGGATGTCGATGAACTGCTTCGGGCGTTCCGGCGTGGACAGCGGCCAAAGACGGCTGCCGATCCCGCCGGCCATGATTACGACGTGGGTATCCATAGTTTTTTCGGATTGCGGGACCGCAAGTTAGCCATTTTTCACCGAAAAACCTTAACTTTGCAGTTCAAAGACCCCATTCTTATGATGAAAAAGCATTTCCTTCTTCTGCTTGCCGCAGTTGCGCTCCTCGCCACCGCGTGCAAGACAACGACCACCCCTACCGCCTTGAAGACCGACGTTCCCGCGCGCCCGGCCGGCCAGGAGAACGTCATCGGCCTGAGGACCGAACCCTTGGAGACCGTCCGCATCGGCGTCGTCGGCCTCGGCATGCGCGGCGGGGACGCCGTGGAACGCCTGACCTACGTCCCCGGCGCCGTCGTCACCGCCATCTGCGACGTCGTTCCCGAACGCATCGCCGAAAGCCAGGCCGTCCTCGCCAGGCGCGGAATGCCCGCCGCCAAGGAATACACCGGCGCGGAAGACGCCTACCAGGCGCTCTGCCAGCAGGAGGACCTCGACCTCGTCTACATCTGCACGGACTGGAGCCACCACGTGCCCGTCGCCCTCTGCGCGATGGAAAACGGCAAGCACGCCGCCATCGAAGTGCCCGCCGCCGGCACCCTGGAGGACATCTGGGCCCTCATCAACACCTCCGAGCGCACGCGCAAGCACTGCATCATGCTGGAGAACTGCTGCTATGACTTCTTCGAGCTGAGCACCCTGGCGATGGTCCAGGCCGGCGCCATCGGCGAGCCCATCCACGCGGAAGGCTCCTACCAGCACAACCTGGATCCCTTCTGGAAGGCCTACTGGGACAACTGGCGCCTCAAGGAGAACCAGCAGCACCGCGGCGACCTGTATCCCACCCACGGCCTCGGCCCCGTGTGCCAGGTGCTCGACATCCACCGCGGCGACCGGATGAAGACCCTCGTGGCGATGGACACCGAGCCTTTCAACGGCGCGAAGATGTCCGAGAAGCTCTACGGCACGCCCGACGCGACCTTCGCCGCCGGCGACCAGACGACCACCCTCATCCGCACCGAGAAGGGCAAGACCATCCTCGTGGAGCACGACGTGATGACCCCGCGCCCGTACAGCCGGATGTACCAGATCGTGGGCACGGACGGCTATGCCGCCAAGTATCCGGTGTCGATGCTCTGCTTCCGCGAGTTCGAGGAAGGGCAGCCGGTGGACGCCCACACGGTGGGCACGGAGAAAGTGTACCGCGGCGCGGCGGCCGACGAGATGCTCGAGAAGTACCCGAGTCCCATCCTGACGCCCGAACTGGTGGCCCTCGCCAAGGAAGTGGGCGGCCACGGCGGGATGGACTACATCATGGACTACCGCCTGGTCTACTGCCTCCGCAACGGCCTGCCGCTGGATATGGACGTGTACGACCTCGCCGAATGGTGCTGCGTCACCCCGCTCTCCCGGCTCTCCCTCGAGAACGGCAACATGCCGGTGGAAGTCCCCGACTTCACCCGCGGCGCCTGGGACCAGCTGAAGGGCTTCTCCTACGCTTTCGCCGAGTAGGAATTACAGACTGTCGATATACGCCTTCATCTGCGGCACCTTGGCGTAGGCCGCGTGGAAGAGGGCGACTTGATTCCGTGTCCGGACCAGGTTATGGTCCGGATACTTGATTTTATAGTAGGTGTCCCCGTTGATGTAGTCCGCGAAGAAGCGGACGGCCTGCATATACGGGAAGAGGCAGGCGGCGTACGGGAGGTTCTCCTTCTCGACGGGCGTGAGGAACACCTTCGCGGACTCCACATAGCCCTTGGCGAAGGCTTCGAAGATGTCCATCTTGAAATCGACCTTCTCCACGGCGGGGTCGTCCTCGGCGACGGTGTTCGCGGCCGTGCGGAGGAAATCGCCGAAGTCGGAGAAGACGAAAGAAGGCATCAGGGTGTCCAGGTCGATGACGCAGAGGATGTTGCCGTCCCGGTCGAACAGCATATTGTTCACCTTGGTGTCGCAGTGGCAGATGCGCTTGGGAAGGACACCCTCGCGGTAGAGGCGCTCCGCCTTGCACATCTCCTCCTCATAGGGCTTGAGATCCGCGAGGATGGCCTGCACCTCGGGTTCCGCCATGCGGCCCACGGGATCGGCGGCCACGGCCTCGGCGAGCTGCCGGGCGCGGAGCTCCATGTTGTGGAAGTCCGGGATGGTCTCCCCCAGCGTGTCCGGGATGTCGGCGAGCATCGCCTCGAACTGGCCGAAGGCCTTGCCGGCGTAGTAGGAATACTCCGGATTCACGGTCTCGTACGTGAAGGCGTCCTTGATGAACACGGACACCCGCCAATAGGTTTCCCCATCGGTCCAATAGGTCTTGCCCGTCTCCTTGCAGGGGATGAAGGTCAGGACTTTCCGGTCGATGTCCGGGTCCCCGGCGAGCTTGCGGCGGATATGGGCGGTGGCGCAGTCGATGTTGTGCTGAAGGAGGTCCACATCCTTGAAGATCGCGTTGTTCACGCGCTGGAGGACGTAGTTGTCCGGGCCGTCGGTCTTGACGAGCAGGGTGTCGTTGATGAGGCCGTTGCCGAGGGGCTTGATCTCCTGGATTTCGCCCTTCACGTCAAACCGGGCGACGATGGCTTTCAGTTCTTCGAGGGTCTTCATGGCTTAGATGTTCGGGGTGTCCCAGACTTTGGTTTCGGTGCAGCGGGCCATCACGCCGAGGCCGCCGCAGGAGAGACGGAAGTCGCCCGCCTCCAGGCGCCACTTGCCGTCGGCGCCCACGAAGGCGAGTTCGTGGGCCGGGACCACGAAGGAGACGGTCTTGGTCTCCCCCGGCTCCAGCGCCACCTTCTCGAAGCCGCGGAGGCGCTTGACGTCCGGGATGAGGGAGGCGACGAGGTCGGAGCTGTACAGCAGGACGGCCTCCTTGCCGGCGCGGTCGCCGGTGTTGGTGACCTTGACGGACACCTTCAGGTCGTCACCGGCCTTGAAGTCCGCCGGGCTCTCCAGCTTGAGGTCGCTGTAGGCGAAGCTCGTATAGCTGAGGCCGTGGCCGAAGGCCCACTGGACGTCCATGATGGCGTCGTAGTTGTAGGCGCCGTCCATCACCTCGCGGTGTTCGGACACCTTGTAGTCGTAGGTATGGAGGGAGTTGATGTACTTGGGATAGGTGAACGGGAGCTTGCCGGAGAAGTTCTCGTCGCCGGCGAGGAGGGCGGCCAGGGCGTCGCCGCCGTAGTTGGACGGGAGCATCACGTCCACGACGGCCTTCGCGAGCGGTTCGATGTCGCCGATGATGCGGGGACGGCCCTCGTTCAGCACGAGGACGACCGGCTTGCCGGTAGCCGCGAGTTTGCGCACGAGTTCCTTCTGGTTCGGGGAGAGATTCAGGTCGTTCATGTTGCCGGGCGTCTCGCAGTAGGTGTTCTCGCCCACGCAGGCGATGATGACATCGGCCCCGCGGGCGGCCGCGACGGCCTTGTCGATGCCGGAGGCGTTCTCGCTCTGCCAGCTGCCGAAGGCGTTGTCATACTCCACGCCGGGCACGTAGGTGACCTTCCCGAAACGGGCCTGGAGGGCCTCCAGGATGGTGTTGTACTGCGGGGCGAACGCATCGCCCTCGCCCTGCCAAGTGTAGGACCAGCCGCCGTTCAGGGTGCGGAGGGAGTTGGCGTTCGGGCCCGTCACCAGGATGCGTTCGGTGCCCTTGAGCGGCAGGATGCCCTCGTTCTTGAGGAGAACCTCGGACTCGACGGCGGCGTCATAGGACTGCTTGGCGAAGGCCTCGGAGGCGAACTCCGGGTATTCGTGCTCCCAGGTCGGGTTGTCGAACAGGCCCAGGCGGACCTTCAGGCGGATGACGCGGCGGGCGGCGTCGTCGATGCGTTCCATCGGGATGCGGCCGTCCTTCACCAGGCCGATGATGACGTTGCAGCACTCGGGGTCGTACGGGTCCATGATCATGTCGATGCCGGCGTTGATGCCGAGGGCCACGGCCTCGGCCTTGTCGGCCGCCACGTGGTCGCGGGTGAAGAGGTTGTCGATGTCGGCCCAGTCGGTCACCAGCATGCCGTCCCAGTTCAGCTGCTCCTTCACCCAGCCGGTGAGGAGGGTCTTGTTGGCGTGGGTGGGGATGCCGTTGATGGAGGCGGAATTGACCATCGCGGTCAGCGCGCCGGCCTGGAAGCACTCCTTGAACGGACGGAAGTACTTCTCACGGAGATCGTTCTCGGCGATGTAGGCCGGGGTGCGGTCCTTGCCGGTGTGCGGCACGCCGTAACCCATGAAGTGCTTGATGCTCACGGCCACGTTCTCCAGGCCGATGTGGTTCGGGTCGGAACCCTGCAGGGCGATCGTCTCCACGCGGGCCATCTCGGCCTGCAGGTAGGGATCTTCGCCCCAGCTCTCCCACTGGCGCGGCCAGCGCGGGTCACGCCCGAGGTCCATCACCGGGGAGAATACCCACGGGCACTGCGCGGCGCGGGTCTCGTAGGCCATCGCGCGGCCCATCATCCGGGCGTAGTCGCGGTTGAAGGTGGCCCCGAGGTTGATTTCCTGCGGGTAGAAGGAACCGTCGGTCAGGTAGGAGGCGCCGTGGATCATGTCCAGGCCGTAGATGCACGGGATGCCGATGTTCTTCATCGAGCTCTCCTGGATCTTGGAGATGTAGTCGGCCGTCTTCGCGCGGTCGAAGGCATGGCCCTGCAGCACGTTCAGGACGGAGCCCACCTTGTACTTGCCGAACAGGATGTCCATCTTCGCCGGATCCACGTCGTCGCGCCTGTCGTTCGAGATGTAGTCGATGGTGATCTGGACCATCTGGCCCACCTTCTCCTCCAGGGTCATCCCCTTGAGGACTTGTTCGACTTTGGCCTCCACGGCGGCGTCGGGGGCGATGGCGGGTTTGACGGCGGGGGCTTTGCTTCCACAGGCGACAGCGGCCGTGGCGGCGAGGACGAAGGCGGCGGCCTTCAACAGGTTCTTGCAACGATTCATCGTATCTTGGTTTCAGTGTTTTCGGATTCTCAAAGATACGGATTATTTGCATTTCGTGCAAAAAGGGGCTACATTTGTATCTATCCCCACCCTGGAGCCTATGACCGACCGCCAAGCCGAACTCATCGAACTCATCCACAAGGAAGTGAAGCCCGCCCTGGGCTGCACCGAACCCATCGCCGTCGCCCTCGCCGTGGCGAAGGCCGTGGACATCATCTCCGAGAACTGCTCGCACTGCGGGGACTGCCCCCTGTGGCGGCAGACGGCCGATTTCCGCATCGCCGTGGAAGTGAGCGGCAACATCCTCAAGAACGGGATGGGCGTGGGCATCCCCGGGACCGGGATGGTGGGCCTGCCCATCGCGGCGGCGCTCGGCGCCGTATGCGGCGACCCGGCCCGCGGGCTGGAGGTCCTCCAGGGCGTCTCGGACAGCGCCGTCGCCCGCGCCAAGGAACTGGTCGCCGGCAAGCGCGTCGCCATCTCCGTCGCCGACACGGACCACCTTCTGTACGTGAAGGCCACCGTGTCGATGGGCGAAGGCATCCGGGCGTCGGCGGAAGTCCGTCCGCACGCCTACGCCGTCATCGAGGACGACCACGACAAGATCGTGGAGACCAGTTTCGCGGACCGCATCCTGATGAGTTCCGAATCCGGCGCGGCCGTCAAGGACCGCACCACCCTGGACTACAAGCTCACCGTCCGGGAAATCTACGACTTCGCCCGCACGGCCGATTTCGAGGACATCAAGTTCATCCTGGACGACCGGACGCTGAACCTCGCCCTCGCCAAGGAAGGCCTGGAGGGAGACTACGGCCTCCGCGTGGGCAAGGCCATCCGCGAGAACCAGCTGGAAGTGTTCGGCGACGACCTGATGAGCTATGCGATGGGCCTCACCGCCGCGGCGTCCGACGCCCGGATGGCCGGCTGCACGCTCCCCGCGATGTCAAACAGCGGCAGCGGCAACCAGGGCATCACCGTGTCGATGCCCATCATCGCCTACGCGCTCAAGAACGGCATCGCCGACGAACCCCTCGCCCGGGCGCTCATCCTGTCGAACCTCGTCGCCATCCATATCAAGGGATTCCTGGGCAAGCTCTCCGCCCTCTGCGGCTGCGTGGTGGCCTCCACCGGCTCCGCCTGCGGCATCGTCTACCTCCAGGGCGGCACCTATGAACAGGTGTGCGCCGCCATCAAGAATATGATCGGCAACATCACCGGCATGGTGTGCGACGGGGCCAAGGTCGGCTGCGCGATGAAGGTCGCCTCCGGCGTCTCCAGCGCCATCCAGTCCGCCGTCCTCGCCCTCCGCGGCACCTGCATCCCCTCCACCGACGGCATCATCGAGGACGACATCGAAAAGACCGTCCGCAACCTCGGCGCCATCGGCTCCGTCGGCATGCAGGCCACGGACAAGATGATCCTCGATATTATGCTGTGCAAATAGATTCCTTCGTCGGTCTTCGACCTCCTCGGAATGACAGAACATGTCATTTCGAACGATCTTTTGTCATTCCGAGCGAAGCGAAGGAATCTAAAACCTCAGTTTTCCGCCGAGGCGGAAGAGGGCGTCCCACCAGCGGGCGGGGAGGATGGCGTGCAGGAAGAGGAGGGTGCCGGCGCCGAAGCCGACGCGGTAGCGGGCGCGGGGGCGCCGGCTGT
>CAMNGM010000031.1 GCA_946538425.1 uncultured Bacteroidales bacterium
CGGGACGCAGGAAGGTCAGCGGCTGGTCGAAGGTGCGGCCGGTCTCGTCGGTGGAGGCGCCCAGGAAGAATCGCTCCCCGGCGCGGCGCACGACGCTGATCCACTCGCCCACCTCGCCTTGGAGGGCCTCGGAGGCATCACAGTCGGCGTCGAAGTCGCGGAAGAACTGAAAGGCGGGATGGCCTTCGTAGTTCTCCAGCAGGTCGCAAGCCATCTGCATCGGCGAGTACAGGATCACCCAGTTCGCCATCTGCTTCGCGAGGGTCGTGTGCTCGCTGCACTCGGAACTGGGACGGCCCCAGGTACGAAGCTGCGGCTTGCCCTGGACGCAGGTGTACTTGATGTCGAAAACGCCCGGGGTATAGTCCACCGGACCGCTCAGCAGGCGCGTATACGGGAGGATGACCGTATGGGACGGCGGATTGCCCGGGCCCCAGCCGTTGTACTCCATGCCGCGGACGCATTCCCGGGTCATGAAGTTGGGCCAGGTGCGGCGCAGGCCGGTCTCCTTGATGACTTCGTGGCCGTCCACCATGATCTGGCGTTCGGCGGCCTCCTCGACCACCTTCTGGAAGTGGCGGACACCGGTCTGGCTGTGGCGCGGAGCGCCGCCGGACAGGCCGCCACCGGCATAGCCGGTCTTCATCGCGTGGATGCCCAGCGAGGCGTCCCAGTCCAGGGTGCGCTCCAGCTGGTCCTCGAAGCGGAGGTAATTGCCGCCGGTCTCGTTGTGGGTGATCAGGTAAATTCCCTTCTCGCGGGCGTACGTGGCCACTTTCGTCACGTCATAGTCCGGCGCAGGGCTCGTGAAGTCGAAGTCCGGCATCGCGTCGGAATTGTGCCACGCGTCGTTCCAGCCCTCGAACAGGACGCCCTGGATGTTGTTGGCGGCGGCAAAGTCGATGTAGCGCATCGCATTTTCCGTCGTCGCACCGTGGCCTTCCCCGCCCCAGGACTCGACACCCAAATGCAGGCTCCACCACACGCCGATGTACTTCATCGGCTTGATCCAGGAGACATCCGCGAGGGCGCAGGGCTCGTTGAGGTTCAGGATGAGGGAAGAATTGATGAGGCCCACGGCGGAATGGGCAATCTGGACCGTCCGCCAGGGGGTCTGGAAAGTGCCGGGGACCAGGGCGACGAGATCCCCGGTCGGAGCCGGGGATGACGCGACAGTCGGAGCCGGGGATGACGCGGCGGCCGGACCGCGGCGACCGCGGCGGACCTGCTTCAGAGGAGCCAACGCCGAACGGAAAGTGAGGCCGTCCTCCTGCCGCAGCACCATCTCGGGGAAATCGACCAGCGCGGCCTCGTGGACCGCGGCATACAGGTCGTCGGAGAACTTGAGGGTCAGCGGCGTATTCGCGTCGCGGAGTTCCGACAGCCGCATCTTGCGGTAGAGGTGCTCGTAGGAATTGAAATCGCCCGGGATGGACCAGGAATCGGCATCGGCGGCGAAGGCGAACTGCGTCCGCTCGCCGTTGATGCGGAGCGTATCGGCGCCCGGCGCCGCATAGGCGTACCGGAAGCCGAACCCGTCGTCGAACACGCGGAAAACGACCTCCAGGCCCACGCCTGCGTCGTTTTTCAACTTGAGGAAAAGTTCCCGATGGTGGTCCTCCACCTCCTTGTTCTCGCCCCAGGGCTGGTGCCAGGTCTCATCCTCGGCCGTCACCTTCGACGACTTGAGCGCGAACCCGCTTTCCAGATTCACGCCTTCCGCCTGGAGGCCCAGGGTGGACGGCGCCAAGAAGGGTTTTCCATCGACGTCCACCGCATAGGAGGGAACGCCTTCGGCATCCAACGCGAACCGGACGGAAATCCGGCCATCCGGCGAAGTGACGGTGGTCTTCGGGGAGCAGGCCGCAAGCAGGATCGCCACGGCCGCCAGGACGGTCTTCTTCATCCTGCTACAGCTTGAACACCACGGAGGAGTTCGGGCCGAGGGTGAGCTGGTCGTGGTCGATGGTCGCCGTGCCGAGGAGGCCGACCGCGCGGGACATGTCGTCCTTGACGGTGACATCCTTCGCCGAAGCGGCCGTATTGTGGATCACGAGGAGCTTCTGGCTCCCGGCGGTCATATACCAGGCGGCGATGGAACCGCCGTTGCCTGACGCCTCGGTCATCGTACCTTCGGCCAGGGCCGGATAAGTGTTCCGCAGGCGGCTCCAGGTCTTGTACACGTTCAGGAGGGAGTTCGCATCGGCATCCTGGGCTTCCACGGAGATGGAGGAAGTGAGCATCGCGTTGTCCACCTTGTTGTCCACGCCCTTCTTCGCGCAGTCGCTGCCGCTCTTGTTCCACATCATCGGGGTGCGGACATACTCGTCACCTTTTCCCTTCGTTCCATAATAGCCGAGCTCCTCGCCCTGGTACACGAAAGGCTTGCCGGGCGTGGTGAGCATCATCGCGGCCGCCTGCTTCTCCTTCGCCGCGTTCTTGCCGAGGGCTTCCGCCGCACGGTCCTGGTCGTGGTTGGTGAAGAAGATGGACGTGATGGCGTCGTCGCGCTGCGCCTTATGGTCCTCGATGAACTTGCTCACCGTGGACACATAGTTCGACGCGCTGCCGCCGAGGGCCTGCTTCAGCGCGTCGAAATACGCGAACTCGAAGCAGGAAGTCAGGCTCTTGTAGTAGTTCTTCTCGACGTCGTGGCTGTCCCACTCTTCCGCCACCATAAAGATGTTGTCGCTGTGTCCCGCCGCCTGGTAGGTGGCGTTGCAGTGCTCATACCACTTTTTCAGCAGGGTCCGGTTGGCGGTATGGTTGAAAGACCCGATGCCGCCGCAGATGTGCTTGACCGCGTCCAGCCGGAAGCCGTCCACGCCCAGGCCAATCCACTTGTCGGCCGATCCGGCCAGGTCCAGGAAGGTGGGATTGGTCTCGGCCGTCGCGGGATCGCCGTAGTTCAGGTCCGGCATCCAGTCGCTGAAGCAGCCCATGTAATAGAGGGTTTCCGTGGCGACGTTCGTCAGTTCGACCTTGTACCGGCCGTTGCCAGTGAAACTGATGTCATCGCCGTCGCCGACCAGGTCCAGCGTCTTGCCTTCCGTCAGCGTGGCGCCGCCGGGCGCACCGAACTTGGACCCGTTGTTCCAGTTCATATATTTGCGGACCAGCATCCCGCAGCTGCCGTCGATGTCCATCACGAGATAATACGTGCCGTCGCCGCGGTCCTTGAACCGGATGGCCTGGCTGGCGTCCCCCTGCCAGAACCAGAGGTTCCAGTCCAGGGTGCCGGAAGTCACCGCCTCATCCGTCTTGGTGACGGTCAGTTTCGGCGCGCCGGAAGTCGCCTGCTTCCACTCGCCGGACTGGTAGGTCGTCCCCTTCAGCATCGGGAACTTGGAATAGTCCGCCTGCGGATTGGACGAGAGGAAATAGTAGTCGCGGTATTTGGAGGACGGATCGGCCAGGGCCTGCTTGAACCAGGCGTTGCCCTTGCCGGAGTGATTCAGGACATAGTCCATATAGATCTTGATGCCCTTGGCGTGGGCCGCGTCGATCAGGTTCTTGAAGTCCTGCTCCGTGCCATACAGCGGGTTCACCGTGTAATAATCCGTCACGTCATAGGCGTGGTAGCTGTCCGACGGGTGCGCCGGCGACAGCCACAGCGCCGTCACCCCCAGGCCGTCCAGGTAGTCCAGCTTGTTCTGGATGCCCTTGAAGTCGCCGATTCCGTCGCCGTCACTGTCGGCGAAGGAATAGATGAGGAGCTGGTAGGTCGTGGAAGAGCGCTTGTTGCCGTCGAAGCTGTCGGGGTTCGCCACGACCGTGACGATGTTCTTCCCCTTCTGGGACACGGCGACCGAGACGGTGCTTGACCCCTTGACGGAAATCGACCCGGTGCGGTCCTCCCCCGTGTTGGCATCGACCTTCACGGCCAGGGTGGCCTTGCCGGTGCCGGAGGTCTTTTCCATATGGATCCAGGTGGCGGAAGGCGTGGCCGTCCAGTCCTTTTCCGTCGTGACATAGACGAGCTTGGTCGAGACGTCCTCGGCTCCGAATTCGAGCGAGGCGGGGCTCACCGTCAGGGTGTCCTGGGGCTCCTGCTTGTTCTTCGTGGGGTCGCAGGAGAAGGTGACCAGCAGTGCGGCCAGGAAGGTCAGGATGGGGAGAAGGATCCGTTTCATAAGGCAGTTCAACGTGTTTTTGTGATTCCCGGTCAAGCCGGGAATGAAGGTTGCTTGGCAAGCCGGGGTCCGGTCAGGGGCCCCGGCCCGAAAAAGTTATTCGATCACGCCGGTTCCGGCGTTGAAATCGAGGGTCACCTTGGCGCCGGCGGCCACTTTCACGCGTTCCTGGTCACCGCCGTTGCCGCGGTAGGCGATCTTGCCGTCCAGGATGATGAACTCGCGGGTCCACCAGTCGGAGGTCGCGATGGAGGAAGCCGCGTACATCCGGAGCTCGTCCGCATTCGGGACGGTGATGGTGAGCTTGCCTTCGGCCGCCGTGAACAGAGCGCCTTCCATGGCCTCGTCCCAGCCGCCGAAGCAATTGCCGATGCCGTACACCTTGGCAGGCTCCACGCACACCTTCTTGTTCTCGACGTCGACATAGATCATGTACACGCCGGTTTCTGCCACGAAGCAGTTGCCGCCGTCCACGGTGTAGCCGGTGTTTTCATCCAGGCCGGTGAAGTCGCCGTTCCACTCCTTGACCGCGCAGAACTTGAAGCCCTTGCCGGCCTCGATGTTGCGGATGGCCCAGAACTGGCCGGGCTTGCCGTTCACCGGGATCATGTCCACGATGTAATCGGCACCCCAGTCCCAGCCGCCGACACCGTCGCCGATGATGTACATCGTCTCCGGGAGCGTCGGGGCTTCGCCTTCACCGGTGATGGAGCCGGTGCCGGCGTTGAAGTCGAGGGTGACGGTCTGGCCGGCGAGCACGCTCACGCGGGCCTGGTCGCCCTGACCTTCGTCGTCGCCGCGGTAGTCGATCTTGCCGTCCAGGATGATGAACTCACGAGTCCACCACTCGGAGGTGGAGATGGCGGAGGCCACGTACATGCGGAGTTCGCCGGCGGCCTGGGTGGTCGCTTTCAGCGTCTTGCCGTCCGCCGTGAAGAGCGCGCCCTCCAGGGCCTCGGTCCAGCCGCCGAAGCAATTGCCGATACCGTAGACGCGGGCAGGTTCCACATGGACCTTCTCGTTCTTGAGGTCCACGTGCACGAGGTAGAAGCCGTCCTCGGCCACGGTGCAGTTGCCACCGACCTCTTCGAAACCGTCATTGGTGGTCAGGCCCCAGAAGTCACCGCCCCATTCACGCTTGGAATTGAACTTGAAGCCCTTGCCGGCGCTGAAGTAGCGGACCGTCCAGAACTGGCCCTCGGAATGGGCACATCCCTCGCCCCAGTCGGGCTGGTACACGACCGGCGTCATCTCCACGACGCCGTCGGAAGCCCAGTTCCAGCCGCCGAACTCCTCACCGATCATGTACAGATGCTCGGGATAGGCGACGGAGGTGATCACGACTTCCTTGGTCTCCGGGGTGAACTGGACCTTGTACTGGCCCGCCTCGGGAACGGAGATGTCTTTGCCGGGCTGGACGGCCGTGAACGGCTCGCCAACCGTCGGCGTGAAGCCGTCGGCGACGCCGTAGGTGTTGGCGTCGTCCCAGGAGAAGTCGAAGCGGATCTTGAACTTGCCGGTGATCTCGACCACCGGGCTGGTCCACACGCCGTCCTTCTCGTTCATCACCACATCCTTGGTCCAGCTGTCGCCGTTGATCTCGCCGATGAGCGAGTAGGCGGCCACATGGGAGTCGATCTTGATGGTCTTGTTCGCGTAGTCGAAGGTGACATCATACGTACCGGCCACACCCACATGGATGTTCTTGTCGCCAGCGGCGAACGCGACGCCCAGTTCGGGCTTGTACACGTCGTACGGGTTCGACGGGTCGATGGTGCTGTGGTCATTGGCCTCAGGACCGCCGTAGTTCTCCGCCCAGTCATGGTCCGCGCGGATCTTGAACTCGTCGTTCTCGGTCAGGGTGACCAGGCGGGCGACCCAGATGTCTCCGGTGGTGTTCGTCATGTCGGTGTCGGTATCCCAGGAGGTACCGCCGATGGTGCCGATGAGCGACCAGACGGCCGGCTTGCCGGGTTCAGGCGTGTCGCCGCCCACGAGCGGGCTCTTGCCGCCGAGGGACTCGACGACCTTGTAGACATTGGCGTCCGGATTCACGAGGAGGTCATAGGTACCGTCGGCCGGAACCGCGATGTTCTTGCCGCCGGCGGCGCCTTCATACTCGGTGTCCAGCTCGACGACGAACGGCTCGGTGTCGCCCGTAGCGCCGATGTTGGTGTCCCAGCTGAGGTCCTTGCGGAACTTGAACTGGTCGGCCGTCGTGAGGACCACGCCCTCGGCGACATGCCATTCACCGTCGGTGGTCATCTGGATGTCCTTGTTCCACTCCATCGGCACGCTCGGGATGTTGCCGATGACGGACCAGGTGCTGATCTCGTCGAAGCCCGGATAGGTCTCAAAGGCGTTGAAGAGGGTCAGGGTGCCGGCCTCGGTGTCGAGGAGGAGGTCATAGTAGCCTTCCTCGGGCACGCCGAGGTTCTTGCCGTTCGGGGTAGCCTCGATGGCGGTGCCGACCTCCATCACGTACGGCTCGGTGTCGCCCGGGGCGCCGAAGTTGGTGTCCCAGCCGCCGTCCTTGCGAACCTTGAACTGGTCGTTCGGGGTGAGCAGGACCTTCATCGCGACGTGCTTGTTGCCGTCCTCGGTCATGTACATCGGGCCGTCGGCGTTCCAGTTGTTGCCGGTGCTGGCGATGGAGCCGATCATACCCCAGGTGCTGGGCTGGGTGAATTCCTTCCAAGGATTGCCCTGCGGCACCGGGATGGTGACGATGAAGCCGCGGACCTGGATCCGGCCTTCGGAATCGACATAGCCGTTGCGGCCGTTGTCCTTGGAGACTTCCTGCATGGAGGCGCGGACCACCATTTCGAAGTCGACGGAGTCGCCCTCGTTGTAGCCGAGGGTTATCAGGGCCTTGCTCAAGTTCGCGACGGTGGCGGTGGCCTGGCCGTCCTTGACGGAAGCGGTGACAGTCTTGGTGACGGCGTTGCCGCCCGCGGAGACGATCACGAGAGAGTGGTTCACCGGCATCTTCTGGTTGAAGCTCTGGTTGAATACGCCGGGAGTATAGGAAGCGGACACCCCTTCTTCGGTGACGTCATACGAATTCAGCACCGGAGCGGTGGCTTTCGTCGCGTCGAAGACGGTCATCTGCTCGCGCACGCAGGACACGAAGCCCAAGGCTACCAGACCTGCGGCCAATATGGAAACGATTCTTTTCTTCATGGTGTTCATCTGTTAATAGCCGGGGTTCTGGGCGAGGTTGGAGTTGGCCAGCCGGTCGCTGTCCGGAATCGGGAAGAGCTCGCGGTAGGAATCCACGTCACGGCCGTCCTTGACTTCGCCCTTCCACTGCCAGTTGTAACCGGAAGTGAACTGGTCGAAGCGGATGAGGTCGCTGCGGCGCCAGCACTCCTGGTAGAGTTCGCGGCCGCGCTCGTCGATGATGTCCTGGAGCGTGGGGTTCGCGATGGCGGACAGGCCGGCGCGGGCGCGGACGGCGTTGAAACCGTCGATGGCGCCGGGAACGGCCGCACCGCGGACCTGGCACTCGGCCGCCATCAGGAGGACGTCGGCATAGCGCATCATCGGGAAATCGGTGTTCACGAAACTAGGACCGGTCCACTGGCCGTCCTCTTCGTTCCAGGTCTTGTTCGGGACTTCGCCGTCCACGCTGTTCACATTGCGGAACTTCATGAAGGCGATACCGTGGGAGAACTCGCCGACGTCCTCGATGTCTTCCTGCTGCGTGGCGGTGTAGAACAGGTTGCGGGCATCGCCGGCGGAGAACTTGTGGTAGAACTCCGGAGTCGTGCGGAGACCGCCCCAACCGGAGGAGATACCCATCGAGAACGCATCCATCTGGCCGCCCGTGGAGGCGAAGATGATGTAGTTCGTGACACCGTAGCTCTGGGTGTAGAGGCCGTCCTGCTCCACGGCGAAGATGATCTCGTCGGTGCAGCGGTCGTTATCGGCGCAGAAGAGGTCCTGATAGGCATTGAAGGTCGTTCCGTTCGGGGTGGTATGCAGGCTGTAGCCGTCGTCCATCAGGTCCTTCAGGACCGTGGCGCAGTCGGCGTAACGCTCCGTACCGGTATAGACCTTGGCATTCAGGTACAGCTTGGCGAGGATGAACTTCGCCGCGCCCATTCCGACGTGGCCTTTCTCGACGGCGCCGCGCTCGGCAAGGGCGCCGTTGGCGATGATGTCCTTGAGCTCGTTTTCCAGCCACGCGAACAGGTCGGCCCGGGAAATCTGCGGAGGATTCACGCCCACGATATCCTCGTCCGTCGCGAACGGGACATTGCCGAAGCAGTCGATGGCGTGGTAGTAGGCGATGGCGCGCAGGGTGCGGGCCTCGTCGATGTAGCGCTTCTGGAGCGTGGCGTCGAAGTCCACCTGCTTCACTTCGCGGATGAACTCGTTGGCGGTGGCCACCTGCATCAGGACGCGGGAATAGAACGCATAGATGAAGGTGTCGTCCGTGGTCCAGTTCATATAGTGGAAGTTCTTGATGGTCTGGTCGTTCCAGCCGCAGAGGCTCTCATCGGTGGTGAGCTCCTGGAGATGGTACAGGCCGCGGATATACTGGGAGGCGCCGCCGTCCAGGCCGGAGATGGAAGGGCCGCCGTTGGGGCCGTAGTAGCCGGAGGTGGCGAAGCCGAGATACACACCGGAGATGTACCGGTCCAGGGAGGCCTTGTCGGTAAGCACCTTGTCCACGGTGTTGGCATTCGGGTCGATCGGGGTCACGTTCAGGTCTCCGACGCAGGAAGAAACGGCAGCGGAGAGCGCGAGGACACCGAAGATATAATTGATCTTTTTCATTTCCTTACCCTTTATTAGAAGTTAGCTTTCACACCGAAAATGAAGGTTCTCGGACGGGGATAGACCGTACCGTCGATGCCGCCGAAGATTTCAGGGTCGATGCCGGTGTACTTGGTGAAGGTGCAGATGTTCTGCACGGTACCGAAGACATTCAGGGAGAAAGGACGGTCGGGCACGACGTCGAACAGTCTCGGGAACGTGTAGCCCAGGGTGAAGTTGTCCAGCTTGAGGAAGCTGCCGTCCTGCAGGTAGTAGTCGCTCAGGTACTGGGCCTGGGAGAACATCGACTTCGGGGCGGTGGCGACGCGGTTGGAGATGAACTGGTTCGTCCACAGGTCGGCGAGCATCTCGGTGTCGGAGGCGACGTTGTTGTACACCCAGTTTCCGAGGGAGGCGTGGCCGGAGAGGGCGGCGGTCCAGTTCTTCCAGGTGAGGGCCGTGTTGAAACCGAAGGTCCAGTCCGCATCGGCGTGGTGGCCGAGGTAGCGGTCGTCGGCCGTGATCTGGCCGTCATCGTTGCGGTCCACATAGACGCCGTTCACGGGGTTGCCCTGCTGGTCGTACACCTGCTCGTAGAGGTAGAAGGTGCGCATCGGATAGCCCACCTGGATCATCTGCACGTTGTTGCCGGTACCGCCGGAGATGCCGCCGGTCTCGATGCCGGTCGCATTCTCGTCGGAGGCCGTCAGCTTGGTGACGGTGTTCTTGTTGTACGCGCCGTTCACGCCGAAGGTCCAGCTCAGGTCGCGGGTCTCGGCGAGGACCGCGTTCAGGTCCACCTCCACACCCTTGTTGGTCATCGAGCCGATGTTGGTGTTCAGGTAGTTCGTCAGGTTGGACAGGCCCGGCACCGGGATGTAGTTGAGGATGTCGCGGGTGTCACGCTTGTACAGGTCCACGGCGGCGGTGAAGCGGTCGTGGGCGAAGCCGAAGTCCATACCCACGTTGTAGGTCGTCGTGGTTTCCCACTTCAGGTTGGCGCTGTAGCCGAGGGCCACGATCGGGGCGGTGAAGTCCCCGCCGTTCACGAAGTAGTAGGAACCCGGCGAATTGATGGACAGGAACTGGGCGAAGGTCTCGTAGTAGCCGCCCACTTCCTGCTGGCCGGTCTCACCCCAGGAGAGACGGAGCTTCAGGGTGGAGACGGGCTCCACGTTGGCCATGAACGGCTCGTTCTTGATGTTCCAGCCCAGGGCGACGGACGGGAAGATACCCCACTTGTTGTTCTGGAAGCGGGAGGTACCGTCGGCGCGGAGGGTGGCGGTGATGAGGTAGCGGTCCGCGAAGCTGTAGTTGGCGCGGCCGAAGAAGGACACGAGGTAGAGCTCGCCCTTGCCTTCGGTGTCGCCCAGGTCGAGGTTGTCGCCGAGGCGGTAGCTCTTGCTGTGGTTGTTGCTCCAGAAGTGCTGCCAGGAATAACCGGCCATCAGGTCCACGAAATGCTTCTCGGCGAAGGCGTGGCTGTAGTCGCCGTAGAACTCGAGGGTCGTGTTCCGACGGGTGTAGTCATAGTCCGTGTGGCTGCCCTGGCCCGCTTCGGTCGTGTTGTGGAAGGAAGCCTCGGTGCCCTTGTAGTTCTCGGTGACACCGCCGGACTTGGCCCAGTCGATACCGAGGTTGAGGTTCAGGCGCAGGTCCTCGAAACCGTGGACCTTGTAGTCGAACTGCGTGTTGCCGATGAAGCGGAACGCATCGGCCATATCCTTCCTCGAAGCGAGGAGGGCCACCGGGTTCACCGTGGCCATCGTGTTGATGGAGCCGGCGGCGTCATACCAGGTGGTGTAGCCGTTCAGGGAGTAACCGGGGACGTCGCAGTACACCGGCTTGGTGGGGTCGTAGTGGTTCGCCGCCCCGATGGCGCCCTGGTTGGCGTACCAGTTCAGCGCATAGGTGCCCTTGCCGTTCATATTCACCGTGAGGTGGTTGTCGAAGAAGCTCGGGGAAAGGTTGAGGCCCAGGGTGACCCGGTCCATCTGGGAGCCCTTCAGCGTACCCTGCTGGCTGATGACGCCGGTGGAGACGCGGTACGGGAGGAAGGAGCCGATCCGGCCGGCGACGCTCATATTCGCATCGATGGTCGTGGCCGGCTGGTAGATTTCCTTCTGCCAGTCGGTGTTGTACAGCTTCCCGTTGATGCCCAGGTGCTGCTCCGCGGCGGAGTTGGCGCCGTAGAAGTCGCGGATGAGGCTGAGGATGCCGTCGGCGTCCAGCAGGTTGTTGTACTTGGCGATCGTGTTCACGGAAGTCGTGAAGTCGGCCGAAACCTTGGGCAGGACGGGGCCGGTCTTGGAACCCTTCTTGGTCGTGATGACGATCACGCCGTTGGACGCGCGGGAACCGTAGATGGCCGTCGCGGAAGCGTCCTTGAGGACGGTGAAGCTCTCGATGTCCTCCGGGTTGATGGAGGCCATCGGGTCGGACATGCCGGAGATGCCGTCGTTGGACACCGGCAGGCCGTCGATCACGTACAGCGGGGTGTTGGAGGCGTTGATGGAGGAGCCGCCACGGATGCGGACGGTCGCGCCGGAACCCGGCATACCGTCACCGGCGGTCACGACCACGCCCGCGCTCTTGCCGCGGAGGAGGTCGGTCGGCGAGGTGACGACACCCCGGTTGATCTCATCGGCCTTGACCGTGGAGACGGATCCCGTGAGGTCGCTCTTCTTCACGGTGCCATAGCCGATCACGACGACATCGTCCAGGAACTCGGTGTCCTCGACGAGCGTGATGGTGCCCGGCACCTCGGAGGCCTTGAAGGTCTGCGTGGCGTAGCCGATGCAGCTGATTTCGATCAGGGCATCGCCGCTCGGGACATTGAGCACGAAGTCGCCGTCGATGCCCGTGGACGTGCCGTTCGTCGTGCCTTGCTGCACGACGGCGGCTCCGATCACGGGTCCCACCGCGTCGACTACGACTCCTTTTACCTGATACCCGCCTTGGGCGAGCACAGTGGTGCTTGTCAGGCTGGCCAGCAAGACAAACACGGCAGTTAGAATCCTTTTCATTAGAGTGTAGTTAGTTTTTGTATTGGATTGATTCTATTTCTTGATCAGGCGCACGCACACGGCGCCGAGCACCAGGTAGATGCCCGCCACGAGGAGCATCGCCGGCTGGCTGTCGCCCACCAGGCGCAGCACGAGGCCGCCCGTGGCCGCCGCGACGATCTGCGGCAGGCAGATGGTGCAGTTGAAAAGGCCCAGGTAGCTGCCCATATACGGGCTGCCCTCCAGGGCGTTCGTCAGCAGGGTGAACGGCAGGGCGAGCATCGCGGCCCAGGCGAAGCCGATGAGGAAGTAGCTCACGAACAGCGCGTACTGGTTGTGCAGGAACATCACCGAGGCGAAGCCCGCGGCGCCGATGAGGAGGCTCACCACGTAACCGGTCTTCACGTTCTTGAAGCGGGGCAGCACCGTGGCCCACAGGATGGAGCCCACGGCCTGGATGGCGAACAGCACGCCCACCCAGTTGCCGGCGGCCTGATATCCGGCGGAGGCGGCGGCCCCCTTCACGGCCATGTCCACGCCCCAGCAGTTCACGGCGATGGCGCCGTTGGTGTAGTTCCACATATACAGGAACGCGGCCCAGCAGAAGAACTGCACCAGGCCCACGGTCCAGAAGGTCTTCGGGGCCTCCACGAGGAGTTTCATCAGGCCTTTGTCAGACTTTTTCTCCTGATTCTGGAGGTCGATGCCGTGGAACTCGGCGTATTCCTTCGGCGGCATCTCCTTCACGCGCAGGAAAGTATAGAGGACGCACAGGATGAGGATTGCGGCGCCCACGTAGAAGGAGTACACGACGCTGTCGGGGACGACGCCTTCGGGGGCTTCGTTCGCGATGCCGATCCAGGTGAAGAAGATCGGGAAGAGGTAGCCCAGGAGGGAGCCCGCGTTGCACAGGAAGCTCTGGATGGAGTAGGCGGTGGTCTTCTGCTTCTCGTTCACCATGTCGCCGACCATCATCTTGAAGGGCTGCATCGCCACGTTGATGGAGGTGTCCAGGAAGATCAGGGAGAACAGGCCGAACCACATCGCCATGTTCAGGCCCAGGAACACCCGGGTGGAGAAATGCAGGGAGCCCGCGTTCGGGAGGAACAGCATCACCAGGACGGCGATGACGGCGCCGACGATGAGGTACGGCTTGCGCCGGCCCATCCGGGTCCACGTGCGGTCGGACCACTTGCCGATGAGGGGCTGGACGATCATGCCCATCAGCGGAGGGAGGATCCAGAAGAACGAAAGCTGGTGCGGATCCGCGCCGAGGGTGGCGAAGATGCGGCTGATGTTCGCGCTCTGCAGGGCATATGCGATCTGGACCCCGAGGAAGCCGAAGCTCAGGTCCACCATCTGCCGGAATGTCAAGTCACGTTGGGTTGCCATAGTTACTAATTTGCGGTATCTTGCAAGGCAAAAATAAAGTCTTTTCCCCGCAATTCCCTACGGGAATAAACCAATCCCCGTTTTTGGCGGACGGGCGGCGCATTTTTCGGGACGAACGGAGGGGCCGTTTGCTTTTGAACGGCATTTTTCGTAATTTGGCGGTGCTTAATGAAAAGGATCGGAACCGGCTGGATCATCCACGGATTCGCGGCGCTGCACGTCGCGGTGGTCGCCGTGTGCGCGCTCCTCGGCTGGCCGGACTCCCTCCTGCTGACCGCCCTGACGATGTGTATGACCGTCGTCATCTGCCTGCGGCGGAACCTCACGGTGGAGTTCACCGCCGTGTGCGTCGTCCTCGTGAACATCCTGGGCTACCTGCTCGGGCACGTGGGCGCCGAGCTCCTCACTTTCTCCCCGGAAATGCTCAACAACGTCCTGGCCACCGCCCTCACCACCGAGCTCATCGGGTGGGCGCTGGACCTGTTCGCCCGCACCTGGAACGTCCCCACCGGTGTCCCGGGGTCCTGGAAAGAGAACCTCGGCTGGCTGGTGTTCGCCGTCATCGCGGTGTTCGCCCTCCGCCTGTTCATCGAACTGTTCATCTTCCGGGGCGCGCCCTTCAAGGGCGTGGACATCGAGGGCGCCTTCCGGTCTTTCCTGGGGAACTCGCTGGTGCTCCTGGCGATGTTCATCGGCACGCTCTTTTTCATCCGGACCGGGCACGACAAGCATTACAGCCTGGACGTCGCCACCATCGGCACGACCCTGTTCATCGGCCTGATCGCCGTCCTGGGCGCCCTGCTGCACTCGTTCGGCCTCCCCTTCCACTGGACCTTCCCGCTGGACACGGCCGCCCTTACGCAGAACATCGTCGTCGCCCTGCTGGTGGAGATGACCCTCTTCGGACTTACCTACCTGGTCGAATACGCGGTGAACATCCGCCGCGAACTGGGTACCCAGCGCGAGCAGCGGCACCTGGCCGAATACCGCTATATGGCCCTCAAGAACCAGGTGAACCCGCACTTCCTGTTCAACTCGCTGAACATCCTGGACGCCATCGTGCAGGACGGGGAGAAGGAGGAGGCCAGCCTGTACATCCACAAGCTCGCCGGCATCTACCGCTATATGCTCCAGCACGACAACCAGAAACTCGTCACCCTCGGCGAGGAGGTCACTTTCGTGACGATGTACGCGGACCTGCTCCGGGTCCGCTTCCCCGAGGGCTTCCACGTGGACCGGCAGATCCGCGAGGAGGACCTCTCCCGGAAAGTCGTCCCGTGCACCCTGCAGCTCCTCCTGGAGAATGTGACCAAGCATAACGCCATCTCCCCCGAAAAACCCCTCCGCATCGGCGTAAGCACCGACGGAGCGTACCTTACGATGGAGAACGACCGCATTCCGCGGGCCTCGGCGCCCGTTTCCACCGGCCTCGGCCTCCCCTATCTGAGGAAACAATATATGGACATTTCCGGCAAGGAGATCCTCGTCGAGCAGACGGAGGACACCTTCCGGGTCCGCATCCCCCTTCTGTAAGCCTATGAAAGCCCTGATTGTAGAAGATGAACCCCGCGCCCAGCGGGCCCTCGAGAACCTCCTGAAGGCGAATTTCCCGGACGTGGAAGTCATCGGCCGCACCGCCTCGGTGAAAGAAACCGTCGACTGGCTCGCCGGGAACCGGCCCGACGTCATCTTCATGGACGTGGAACTCGCCGACGGCACCTGCTTCGACATCTTCGCGCAGACGCCCGTGGAGGCCCAGGTCGTGATGACCACGGCCTACGACAACTACGCCGTCAAGGCCTTCGAGGTCAATTCCGTGGACTATCTGCTGAAGCCTGTGGACGTGGAGGAACTGAAGCGGGCCGTCTCCCGCGTGGAACAGCGGCTGGCCACAGGCGGCCCCCGCATCGACTTCGAAGCCGTCCGGGAGACTATCCGGCCCCGCGAGAAGTTCCTCATCCGGCTCAACGACCGCATCGTCCCGGTGAACGTGCGGGACATCGCATATTTCTATTCGGAAACGAAGAGCACCTTCATCGTCACCCGCGACGGCAAGACCTACGTGCTGGACGACTCGCTGGATGCCATCGAGTCCGGGCTGGACCCGAAAGCCTTCTTCCGCATCTCCCGCGGCGCCATCATCGCGGAAAACGTCATCGACAGCGCCTCCAAGCTCCTCGGCGGCCGCTTACGGCTCACCTTGGCGCCCGGCATCCCCGCCGCCACGGACCTCACCGTCTCCCGCGCCCGCGCCGACGCCTTCCTCGAGTGGCTGGAAGGGTAACTTCCGGCCTTTGCCCCCCAATCATTCCGGGGGTGACCCTGAATCCCCGCTGTGAAAGTGTAAAACACCCCTGTTTCGCACTTTTCCCACCGAAATGGGTCCCTATAAGTGCGAAAACCCGGGTTCTTACACTTTTTTTGCTACCGGGACTTAGGCTAGAAGAGATGCGCGCAGAAGCCGAGGCCGGCGAGGAGGCAGAAGAGGAAGGTGGAGATCACGAGCAGGGGAAGCATCGGGTCGAGGGCCTTGCCGGTACGCTGCCACACGCCACGGAGGTGCAGGACGTACAGCGGCAGGGTGACCACGAACAGGTAGTGCCACCAGGAAAACATCCGCAATTGACAATAAGCCAGCATCAGGACCCAGCCCAGGACGATCAGGATGGTCTGGTAGACCTTCGCCTTCTTTTCGCCGAGGCGGATGGCGGTGGTGACGCGGTTGGCCGCGTCGGTTTCCATATCGCGGATGTTATTGACATTCAGCACGCCCACGGAGAAGCAGCCCACGGCTGCGCCGGGAAGGAGCAGGCGCCAGAAGAGGGTGTGGCTCGCCACGAAATAGCCGCCCATCACGGCCACCAGCCCGAAGAACAGGAATACATACACGTCACCCAGACCGCGGTACCCGTAAGGGTTGCGCCCGAGGGTGTATTTCATCGCGCCCATAATCGCGCCGGCGCCCAGGAGCAGGACGAGGATCGGGGTCAGTTCCAGCAGGGTCCCGAAGGAGCGGAGCGTCATCATCGTGCCGAAAAGGATGCACAGGCCCACGAACACCCCGATCAGGACCTTCATCTCCCCGATCGTGAGCACGCCGCCGTTCAGGCCGTACTGCGGGCCCTTGCGGTCCGCTGTGTCGGTGCCGTGGAGGACGTCCCCGAGCTCGTTCGAGAGGTTGGACAGGATCTGGAGGCAGACGGTGGTGAGGACGATGAGGACGGCCACCCACCCGTCGACCTTGAAGTCGGCCGTGGCGAGGAGGATGCCCAGGAGGACGCCGCCCGTGGAGAGGGGCAGGGTGCGGAGCCGCATGGACGCGACGGCCGCGCGGAACTTATTCATAGACAGACAGATTATGGATCACGAACCGCCGGAAGGCGGAACGCAGGAAGTACCAGATGGCCGTGAACAGCCCCTTGGTCCGGAAGTCCAGGACGAAGTCCGTGGCCAGGGTGCGGTCCGGGTCCGGACGCACCGGGCAGGTGCAGGCGACGCCCGGCGCGATGACGCTCGGGTAGCCGGCCTTGCGGGCGCGCATACAGTAGTCGAAGCCGGCGAGCTGGCCGCGGTAGCGGCCGCCGAGCACGCCGATGCGCCGATACACCGCCTGCGGCACGAGGGCGAACAGGCCGTCGAACATCCGGCAGGCGACGGGGATGACCGGGTCCGGCTGCATCAGGCGCCGGCTCCGGCTGAAGCCGCCGCTGACGATGCGGCCTTCCCCGTCCTGGACCGTCCCCACGAGGAGGGCCCGGTCGCCGAGGAAGGACGAGTTGTCCAGCAGGCTGTAGATGGCGCCTTCGACCGGGGTCACCAGGCCGTGGAGCCAGATGTAGAAATCCCGCGTCCCGGCGGCGCGCCACGCCTCGTCCAGGTCGGGATTGACAAAGATCTCGAAGGTGTACTCGTCGGTCGGGATCAGGTCGATCTGCCGCCGGCATTCTGCGACGGTGGATTCGAGGGCCTCGGCGTATATGAGGACGGCGACGGTTTTCATCTAGTCGAGTTTCAGGACCGCCATGAACGCGCTCTGGGGCACCTGGACGGTGCCGATCTGGCGCATCCGCTTCTTGCCTTCCTTCTGCTTCTCGAGGAGCTTGCGCTTGCGGGTGACGTCACCGCCGTAGCACTTCGCGGTCACGTCCTTGCGGACCTGGCGCACCGTCTCGCGGGCGATGATCTTCGCGCCGATGGCCGCCTGGACGGCGATGTCGAACTGCTGGCGCGGGATGAGTTCCTTGAGCTTCAGGCAGATCTTGCGGCCGAAATCGTACGCGTGGTCCTCGTGGATGAGGGTCGAGAGGGCGTCGGCCGGGTCGCCGTTCAGCAGGATGTCCAGCTTCACCAGGCGGGCGGGCCGGAAGTCCGTCACGTGATAGTCGAAGGAGGCATAGCCCTTGGAGATGGACTTGAGCTTGTCGTAGAAGTCGAAGACCACCTCGGACAGGGGCAGGTCGTAGTTCAGCTCCACCCGGTCGGTGGTGATGTAGTGCTGGCCGATGAGGGTGCCGCGCTTGTCCATGCACAACTTCATGATGGGCCCGTAGAAATCGGACTTGGAGATGATCTGGGCACGGATGTAGGGCTCCTCGATGTGGTCGATGAGCGTCTGTGGCGGGAGGCCGGAGGGGTTGTGGACGTCGATGACCTCGCCCTTGGTCGTGTAGACCTTGTAGGACACGTTCGGGACGGTGGTGATCACGTCCATGTTGAACTCGCGGAACAGCCGCTCCTGGACGATCTCCAGGTGCAGCAGGCCCAGGAAGCCGCAGCGGAAGCCGAAGCCCAGGGCCAGCGAGCTCTCGGGCTCGTATACGAAGGAGGCGTCGTTGAGCTGGAACTTCTCCAGCGTGGCGCGGAGTTCCTCGAACTTGGAGGCGTCCACCGGATACAGGCCGGCGAAGACCATCGGCTTCACCTCCTCGAATCCCGCGATCGCCTGGGTGCAGGGACGGTCCGTGTGCGTGATGGTGTCGCCCACCTTCACTTCCACCGCGGCCTTGATGCCGGAGATGATATAGCCCACGTCGCCGGTGCGCACCTCGCCCGTGGGGTTCAGCTTGAGCTTGAGATTGCCGATTTCCTCGGCCTCGTATTCCTTGCCGGTATTGAAGAACTTCACCTTGTCGCCCTTCC
>CAMNGM010000032.1 GCA_946538425.1 uncultured Bacteroidales bacterium
GGTAGGCGAGGTTCCGGATGACCCATTTCGCCAGCAGGAGCTGGTCGGCGGCCGTTTCCACCGGGTTCGGGAGGAACTCGATCTCGTTCTGCTCGTAGATCTTCCCGTCCAGGGTGAAGTTGCCCACCTCGCTGTGCCCGTACTTGATCTGACCGCCGGTCTTGGCCACGTGGACCATGCAGGCGCGGCGGAAGTCGTTCATCTTCGCGAAGGGTTCGGACTCGTGGTAGCCCTTCTGGTCCGTGGCGGGGAACAGGGGATCCGCGTCGGCGATGACGTAGTACTCCAGTTCGCCCATCGCCTCGAAGGTCAGGCCCGTGGACTGGTAGAAGGCGTCCTGGGCCCGCATCAGGGTCATATACGGGGCGCAGTCGAAAGGCTCGCCGTCCTTCGTGAAGAAACTGCACAGGAAGCACAGCGTCGGAATCTCGTTGAAAGGGTCCACGAACGCGGTCCGGTAGCGCGGAATGGCGTACAGGTCGCTGTTCCCGGCTTCGATGAAGGAGGGGAACAGGCTGGATCCGTCCACGCGCTCGCCCTCGGTGAGGATCGTCTCCACATAGGCGAGGTTGTTCACGGTGAAATTCAGCGTCTTTACGCGGCCGTCTTCGGCGGGATACATAAAGTCCACCATCCGGATTCCCTTCTTCCGGATGAACTCGACCATGTCGGCGCGGGTGAAATCCTGCGGCAGCTTGCCCAGGAAGGAAACCACCTCGTTGGGGTTCAGTTCAATACGTGGGTCCATTATCAATTGTGCGGTTGGTTGCATACAAAGATAATAAATCGTCATCAAATCGCAAGCAATCGCTTTCATATCTTAACAAGGCGTCGCTTTTCCTTGGTTTTTTCGGAAACAATCCTTACCTTTGTCATCCCACGCGGAATTAGCTCAGTTGGTAGAGCGTTGGCTTCCCAAGCCGAAGGTCGCGAGTTCGAACCTCGTATTCCGCTCTTGCAGCGAGGACCGGAATCATCCGGCCCTCGCTTTTCTATTTCAGGACATAGTCGGAGACGGACTTGAGGCCGGTGGTGCCGAAGTAGGAGGTGACGAGGCTGCCTTTCAGGTAGACGCGCGTGCCGACGAGGTCGGGATGGTCCACGAGGTTGAGGGCGTCGCGGATGGCGCCTTTGGGCAGTTCGACGGCGACGCAGGAGGCCTTGGCCGTGACCGTGGAACGGGAGGCGATGGCGAGGTGGGTCGATTTCGTGAGCTTCGAGGTCTTCACCGTGGTTCCGGCGGTGGAGAGGTCCCCGCCGACGATGTAGCCGAACACCCAGACATTGTCCTCGCCCGTGTGGTCATGGGCCTGGGCGACGGAATAGGCGTTGTCGATTTCCGCGGCGGAGTCGTCGCCCGGGCCGGAGCCGGAGCCCGAGCCCGAACCGCCGGACCCGCTCCCGGAACCCCCGCCGATGACGAACGCCTCCTGGTTCCAGATTTTGGCCGTGTCCACGGCGACGGTGATGGCGCTCGCGGCCGCCGTGCCGCCGTGCGGGGCGGAGATGTTGAGTGTCAGGATGGTACGGGCGTCAAGCGTCCGGGTGAGGAGGACCTCGTCGGCCCCCCGGTTGTTCAGGATGAGGGAGATGGGGCCGGGCTTGAAATAGGCGATCCGCTTCTCCGCGTACCCGTACATCAGGCGCGTGTCGCCGGACTTGAAATACAGCACCCCGTCGGGGTACGAGGTCAGGAAGTCCGGCGCCACCTGCAGCCGCACGCCGGCGTTCTCCAGGATGCAGGTGAGGCGGACCGTCACGCTGGCTCCGGCCTTCACGACCACCACCTGTTCGTCGCCGTATACCGGCCGGGAGAAGCCCGGCGCCGTGAATTCGATGGAATGGACGGCCACCGTGTAGCTGCCCGCATCCACCAGCAGGGATTCCGGCGATTCGCCGTAGGCCCCCTCGTACAGGACCTTCCCGCCGGCGTCGGCCACCTTCAGGATGAAATCGTTCGTGTCGGGGATTTCCGCCGATGCGCGGGTGACGGGCCCACCCCCGTCGATGATCCACCGCAGTTCCCCTTGCCTTACGGACCGGAGCCCGAAGTCGTCACACGCGCCCAACGCCGCCACCAGCGGCAGGAGCGCCCACAGTCTTTTGAGTCGCATATCCTTGATTCTTTTACCAGCCGGACACCGCGTCCGGCCGACTGCGAAAATAACCCGCCGCTCCGGCACCGAGGACAAGATTCATAAAAATGTGGCGAAATGTTTCGGGTTGTTTCAAAGAAACATTTTTCTTGTACTCTTTTTCCTGCATTTTCACTATCTTTGTTAGGAATTGCGGAAATGACCAAACCCTTATAAATCATGAAGAAACTGTTGTTCGGCGTCGCCGTCTGCCTGGTTCTGGGCGGGGCGGCGATCGCGTGCAAGAATCTGGCGGACAGTCGGGCGGCGCTTCCGCGCCCCGAGGGCCCGTGCGACGTTTACGAGCGGGGCGGCACCCCCTGTGTCGCGGCGCATAGCACCACGCGCGCCCTGTATGCGGCTTATGACGGCCCGCTGTATCAGGTGATGCGCGCCTCGGACGGCAAGACCCTGGACATCGGCGTGGTAAGGGCCACAGCGGACGATCCGGGCGGCTATGCCGACGCGGAGGCGCAGGATGCCTTTTGCAAGGACACGTACTGCTGGATCACGGTCCTCTATGACCAGTCCGGCAAGGGAAATCACCTGTACCAGGCTCCGCGCGGCGGCTTCAGCGGCCCCGCGATGGGCGGGTACAACAATGTCCCCGTGGCCGACTGGGCTCCGGTGAACGTGCTGGGACATAAGGTGTACGGCCTGTTCATCGCCCCGGGGATGGGGATGCGCCTGAACGATCCGACGGGTACGGCCGTGGACGACCAGGCCGAGGGCCAGTACTGGGTCTTCAGCGGCCGCCATTACAACTCCGGCTGCTGCTTCGACTACGGCAATGCCGAGACCGACAGCCGCGACGACGGCGACGGCACGATGGAGACCACCTATTTCGGCAACTCCCGCGGCTGGTATTATGGCGAGGGCGAGGGTCCTTGGATCATGACCGACCAGGAGAACAACCTCGTGGGCTGTGTCAATCCCGACCCGAACGACAAGTTCTGCGAAGGTCTCGAATCCATCTCCTGGCGTTTCGTCACGGCGATGGCCGACGGCGAGCCGCACCACTGGCGCTCGATGGGCGGAAACGCCCAGGAGGGCGCCCTGAAGGTGTATTACGACGGCGGCCGCATCCAGAACGACCGCAGCAGCTACGATCCCATGCGCAAGCAGGGCGCGATCCTGCTGGGCAACGGCGGCGACAACAGCAACGGTTCCGCCGGCACCTTCTACGAGGCCGCGATGACCGCCGCCGGGACCTTCCCGACGGAGGAGACCAACCAGGCCGTCCAGGCTAATGTGGTCGCGGCCCGCTACCGGGTCGCCTCCCTCGAGGTCTTCCCCTCGCTGAAGGACAACCGTCCGTCCAATGTCCAGACCTTCTCTCCCGGCGGCTCCGCCAAGACCGTGGTCCGCTTCGTCAACACGACCGACGCGCCCGTCGAGGGCCTGACCCTGTCGCTGAACCTGCCGAAGGGCTGGAAGGCGAATGTCGACGGCAACAAGCAGCTGCAGGTTTCCTATCCTGTCGAGCCCGGCCAGACGGTCGTCGCCGAGTTCGACGTGCAGGCCGGTGCGGCTTCCTTCAACGGCGACCTGGAGGCCGTCGCCTCCTGGGACGGCGCCGCCGCCCGGGAGCGCGCCCGCCTCAAGGTCCGCTGCACCCCCGCCGTGAAGATCAACGAGTTCAGCGTCACGGACGGCTTCATCGAACTGTACAATGCCGGGGACGAGGAAGTGAACCTTTCCGGCTGGACCGTCCGCCAGCACGCGGCGAACATCCCGGCCTTCTCCGACATCGAGGTCCCGTCCGGCACCAAGCTCGCCCCGAAGGCCTTCTACGTCCTGGGAATGGCCGGTTCCGGCCTGGCCGTGGACGCCGCGAAGGGAGATGAGGTCATCTACGTCCGCAGCGTCGAGGGCATCCAGCCTGGCGATGTCATCGGCATCGGCAAGGAAAAGTATACCGTCAAGGCGGTGAACGCCCCTGCGGCCGAACCGCCGGCTCCGGGCCGCAACCCGTTCGGCCGGGGCTTCCAGCCCGCCGGCGCGCCCACCACGGTGTGGCAGCCGCTTCCGGGCGGGCACGGCATCGAGATCCCGGCCGGATCGACCAACATCCCCGTCACTTCCACCGCGCACTTCGCCGTGGGCCAGAAGATGGCCATCGGCTATGGCACGGACCGGCCCGCGGTCTCCCGCGTCCTGGAGAAGTACGAGGTCGTGACGGTGACCGAGGTGGGCAAGCCCGGCACCCAGGGATATCTGTCGATGGATGCGAAACCGGGGGATACCAACATCAAGGTCTCCTCGACGGCGAACATTTCCGTCGGCGACCGCATCCGCCTGGATATCAACAGCGAAGGACACGGCATCGAGACCGTGACGGTGACCGCCGTAGGCACGCCGTCCGCGCGCAATACGCTGAACGGCCCGCTGCGGGAGGACGAGGATCCGGGCACGGGCCTGGACATCGCCGAACCGCTGCAGTTCGCCCATGCGTCCAATATGCCCTACAGCGTGAACGGAACGGGCATTACCTTCGAACCCGCCACCAAGTTCGCGCACTACAGCAACGAACCGGTGCTTGCGCTGTGCTTCTCGCTGGAGCTCGAACAGCCGCTGAAGTCGGCCTATGCCATCAACGAACCCGTCGTGGGCGGCACCGCCGGCTTCTCCGGAAAGGCGGACCTCCTGTTCGGCGGTCCGGCCCTTTCCCAGAGCGCCGGTAACATCACGCTGTATGACGCGAAGGGCAACGTCGCCGATGCGCTCAACTACGGCCTCGTCGTGGATCCTTATCTGGCGGAGGGCTACCAGGCCGACTCCGGCCCGGAGGAGCCCGGCAACTTCGCGCCCGTCCCGTATACGGCCCGTCGCTTTGGTGGACCGGCCGGCGCCGTCGCCTCCCTCAGTGCGGGCCGCTTCCCGGACGGCGCCGACTTGGATGACAACAAAAACGACTTCACCGTCCAGAAGTCGCAGAACCTCGCCCTGGCCGCCGAGGCGGGCGCGACCAACGTCAAGGTGACCTCCGTGGAGGGCCTTGTGGAGGGCGGCCCGATTGTCGTGGGCAATACGGAAGTGTTGACCATCAAGAAGATAGGAACTCCCGGCGGCACGACCCTGCAGTTCCCGGCAGGCGTGGGCACGAAGACGCTCGTCGTCGCCTCGGCGATGAGCTTCGCCCCGGGCCAGGAGGTACTGGTGGGCGACGAGAAGGCCGTCGTCTCCGAAGTTTTCTTCCCGCGTGGCTGGTGGGTTCCCCGCGATCAACTGGTGCATCGACTGGTGCTGAAAGCGCCGCTTCGCAGGGCCCACGGCACCGGTGAGGCCGTCGAGGGCACGGGTGTGACGCTGTCCGCCCCGCTCCAGGCCGCTTATCCGGCCGGCGCGGCCGTCGCTTCCGCGCAGCCCACGCCCGGCGCCGCGAACAAGTATTGACGATGACACTCCGCAGGTTCAAGACCGTGGCGCTGCTCCTTTGCGCCGCCTGCCTCGCGCTCGCCGGATGGATGCTGTTCCATTCCTTGACCGGCGCGCGGATGGCTGGCTGCGGCGCGGGCAGCGGGTGCGACAGTGTGATGGGGAGCCCCTGGGCCTATGTGCTCGGGGGTGTCCCCGTCAGTCTGCCCGCCGCCGTGGCCTATGTCCTGCTGGCGCTCTGTCTCGTTTTCCTGGGCGGGGAGTCTTCGGAGGACCGCTCCCTGGACCGTCTCATCTGGCCGATGATGCTCGCCCTCGGCGGTGCCATCCTCGGCGCAGCCATCTGGTTCTGCTACCTGCAGCTCTTCGTCCTCCACGCTTTCTGCAAATACTGCACGCTGCTGCATTTGCTGGGAATCCTGCTGGCAGGGTGGATTTTGTTTTCCGGTCGGTCCTTGAGCTTGTCGAAAGGCCGACCGGAACGGTCCTTCGACAGGCTCAGGAACCGTTCCTGGTTCGCCATCGGCCTCTTGGCAGCGGCCCTTTTCGCTTTCGTCCAGTCCCGCACGCTGCCTGCGGCCGCCTATGACACCGGCCGGACGGAGGTCGCGCTTCCGGCCTTCACCGACGGGGAAATCCCCGTCCTGGGGCCGTCAGACGCCCCTGACGAGCTCACGCTCCTCTTCGACTTCCAGTGCGTGCACTGCCGCCGATTGCACAAGGTGCTGCCTGAGCTGCTGGCGAAGGCTGGCGGACAGTACAGCATCCGCCTGTGCCCGGTTCCGCTGAGCAGCGCCTGCAATCCGTACATCCCGGCCTCCGGCATCGACCGCTTCGCCGGTTCCTGCCAGCTTACGTGCTTCGCGCTCGCGGTCTGGTATGCCCGCCCGGACGTCTATGAGGCCTATTGGGATTACTTGCTGGGCGGTGGCAACGAGCGCGCCTCCATCGCCCCGGCCGACGCAGAAGCCCGTGCTCGAGCCCTTCTCGGCGACGGCTTCCAAGAAGCCGTCCAGGATCCTCGCATCGACGCATACCTGCGCAAGGCGGAGGAACTTTTCGGCCGCACCTCGAACGCGGCGAAGAGCGGCGTTCCCCGCCTCATCCACGGGCAGAACTGGCTCGTCCCTGAAACGGACCAGGCGGACGAGCTGCTGGAGCTCATCCGCCTGTCGCTGTAAAGAATCCGAGATAAAACTACCGGAGCACCTGCGTGAAGACCGGCTCCTTGCCGTCTTCCGCCAGGACGTACACCTTGATGAAGTGGTCCGGAATCTCCACGGCGGGATCTCTCGGGAGGTCCTTGGCGGTGAAGAGGTACTCGATGCCGCCCGGGACGGCGCGGCTGGCCACCTCGGTCGCAGCGGCGTGGATCATCGGATAAGTGCCCACGGCGGCGTCGAAGATCGCCGCATCGGCCTCGGTGGCGGGACGGACCTCGGAGAAGTCCGGCAGCGGGGTGACCTCGCCCGCGAGGAAGCCGTTGGACTTCAGGAAGTAGTCGACCTCGGCCTTCGCCGCGTCGATGCGGGCGGTGCGGACGCCGTAACCCGGCAGGATCTCGGTGTTCGGAAGCTTCGCCTGAAGGTCTTTCACGCTGGTGTCGAGTCCGCCGCTGCCGAAGGTGCAGAACGGGACGACCTTCTTGCCGTCCAGGTTGACGGCTTCCAGCGCGGCGGCCACCGGCGGGGCGTAGGTGCCCATCCAGATCGGGTAGCCGAGGAAGATGACGTCGTAGGCGGCGACATCCACGGTGAAGGGCTTGAGCTCGGGAAGTTTGCCTTCCGCGGCGTCCTTGGCACAGCGGGCGGCCGTCGCGCCCATATCGCCGTCGTAGGGAACGACGGGGAGGATGGCTTCGAGGTCCGCGCCGAGGGCGTTCGCGATTTCTTCTGCGACGGCCTTCGTCGTGTTCGTCTGGGAATAGTAGAGCACCAGGGTCTTCGGCGCTTTGTTCTGGGAACAGGAGACCGCGAGCAGAAGGGCGGTCGCCAGGACGAATAACTGCTTCATAATGTGTTGCTGTTAAGTTGGTTGCTTAGAACTCCAGCCGGAAACCACCGGCTTTGAGGCGTTCGTAGTTGTCTTTGTCGAACTTGTATCGGATGGGGGTGCGGGAGCCGCGCCGGGGAGTGTCGTCGGGCACTTCGATGAGCATCCCGAAATGCTTCATCTTGTTGGCGAAGTTCCGGCGGTCGAACTTGCACTCGAGGATGGACTCGTACAGGTTCTGGAGCTGGGGGAGGGTGAAGACCTCCGGCAGGAGGTCGAACCCCACCGGCTCGAAGAAGATGTTCTCCCGGAGCCGCTTGCACGCCACGCGGAGGATCTGGTCGTGGTCGAAGGCGAGGCGGGGGATGTCGCTCATCGCGAACCATTCGGCCTTGTCGGCATCGGTGTCGCCCTCCACTTCGGAGAGTTTCACCAGGGCGTAATGGGCAATGGTGATCACGCGCTCGCGCGGGTCGCGGTCGATGTGGCTGAAAGTGCCCACTTCCTTGAAATCCTTCGGACTCAGTTTCAGCTTGGTCTCCTCCCGGAGCTCCCGGGCGGCCGTATGGGCGACGGTCTTGTCCCTTTCCACGTCCAGGAAGCCGCCTGGAAGGGCCCAGAAGCCCACGTAGGCACGCGTGCTGGCCTCTTTCTCCTGACCGCGCTTGATCAGGAGGACTTTCAGCTGTTTCCCGTCGTAGCCGAACACGACGCTGTCGGCCGTGACGGCCGGATGCGGGTATTCGTAGGTGTAGGTGCCTTTCTTTGCCATAGGTCTGTGTCGATAACGGTTAGACGATATGCGGCGAACCCGCCACAACGAGCAATCGTTTCATATCGTACAGGTTAAAAACACGTTCGGTTTTCTGCATTTTATCCTACAAAGATAGTAACAGAAATTGGTTTTTTCCGCTTTTTCCCTATCTTTGTACGGATAGTTAGTTAGTAGCAGCCATGAGAATTGCGGTAGTGGGCGCCGGCAATATGGGCGGCGCCATCGCCCGGGGACTCGTCAAGGCGGGTACGGTCCGGGCGGCTGACGTGACGGTCAGCGACATTTCGGAGACCATTCTCCAAGGTTTTTCCAAACTGGGATGCAACACCACCCGGGACAATCAGGCGGCCGTCCAGGGCGCCGACGTCGTGTTCGTGGTCGTCAAGCCGTGGCTCGTGGAGGAGGTCGTCAAGGGCCTCAAGGCCGGTCTGAACTATGCTTCCCAGCGCTTTGTCTGCGTCGCCGCCGGCATCACCCCGGAGCAGCTTTCCGGGTGGCTCGGGCAGGATGCCGACGGGGTGGAGGTCCAGTCCTTCCTCGCCATTCCGAACACGGCCATCGACATCCTCCAGAGTATGACTTTCATCACGCCTGTCCACGCGGACCAGGCCTCGGTCGCCCTCGTCAAGGGCCTTTTCGACACGATGGGCTCGTCGATGGTCATCGAGTACGGGATGATGGCCGCCGCCACGGCCGTGGCTTCCTGCGGGATCGCCTATGCGATGCGCTACATCCTCGATGCGGCGCGGGGCGGCGTCGAGATGGGCTTCGACCCCGCCGAGGCCGTCCCCGTCGTCTGTCAGACGATGCGCGGCGCGATCGGCCTGATGACCCGGGAGGGGGCCGACCCCGAGGCGGAGATCGTCAAGGTCTGCACGCCCGGGGGCCTCACGCTCAAAGGCCTCAAGGAAATGGAGGAAGCCGGTTTCACGTCGGCCGTCATCCGCGGCCTCAAAGCTTCCGTCCAATGAAAAGGATCGTCATCAAGATCGGCTCCAACGTCCTGACGCGCCCCGACGGCACGCTGGACGTGACCCGGATCTCCTCCCTGGTGGACCAGGTCCAGGCCATCCGCGCCGACGGTGCCCAGGTGCTGCTGGTGTCCAGCGGCGCCGTGGCCTGCGGCCGCAGCCTGCTGGGACGCGGGGGCGCGACGCACAAGCTGGACCCCGTCGAGCAGCGCCAGCTGTTTTCCGCGGTGGGCCAGGTGCGCCTGATCGGCCTGTACAGCCGGCTGTTCCAGGACTGGAACACGACCGTCGGGCAGGTGCTCACGATGAAGGAAAGCTTCTCCACCCGCCGGGAATACCTGAACCAGCGGGCCTGTATGGAGGTGATGCTCTCGAACGGTGTCATCCCCATCATCAACGAGAACGACACGGTGAGCGTCACCGAACTGATGTTCACCGACAATGACGAACTGTCCGGCCTGGTGGCGTCGATGATGGATGCCGACACGCTGGTCATCCTCTCCAACGTGGACGGGGTCTACGACGGGCCGCCGTCCGACCCGGCGTCGAAGGTCATCGCGAAGGTGCTGCCCGGCGAGGACCTCAGCGACGGCATCAGCGCCCAGAAAAGCGGCTTCGGCCGCGGCGGGATGCGGTCGAAGTATGCGATCGCCTCCCACGCGGCGGAGGAAGGCATCCGTGTCCTGATCGCCAACGGAAAGCGGGAGGGGATTGTCAAGGACCTGTACTTCGGCGTTCCCGGCACCGTCTGCACGGAATTCGTCCCGGCCCAGGGCGCCGTCTCGAGCGTGAAGAAATGGATCGCGCACAGCAGCGGCTTCGCCAAAGGAACGGTGACCGTCAATGCGGACGCGTGCAAAGCCCTCTGCGGGGAGCAGGCGGTAAGCCTGCTGCCGGTGGGCGTGGTGTCGGTGGAAGGGGACTTCGAGGAAGGCGACATCATCGGGATCCTCGACCCTTCCGGCGTCCAGTTCGCCGTGGGGCGGAGCGCTTACAGCGCCGCCCAGGCGAGAGAAGTGGTCGGCCGGCACGACTGCCGTCCGCTGGTCCATTACGATTATTTAAGTTTGTTGTAGCTGATGGAAGCGTTATTCATACAGGCCAAGCAGGCCGGCAAGCGCATCGCCGGCCTTTCGGACGATTTCCGTGGCGGCGTCCTGCGCGCCGTTGCCGACGAACTGGTATCCTCCAAGGAGGAACTGCTCCGCGCCAATGCGGAGGACCTGGCCCGGATGGACCCGTCCTCGCCGCTCTACGACCGGCTGATGCTGACGGACGCGCGCATCGACGCGATCGCGTCTGATATGCGGAACGTGGCGTCGCTTCCGTCGCCGCTCGGCCGCATCCTGCTCGACAGGACGCTTCCGAACGGGCTGCAGCTGCGGAAGGTCGCCGTGCCTTTCGGGGTGATCGGCGTCATCTATGAGGCCCGCCCGAATGTGACGCTGGACGTGTTCTCGCTCTGTTTCAAGAGCGGAAACGCCTGCGTGCTGAAGGGCGGCAAGGACGCGGATGCGTCGAACCGCGCCGCCATCGCGGTCGTCCGGCGCGTGCTGGAGCGCCAGGGCGTCGCCCCGGCGGCCGCCACGCTGCTGCCCGCCACGCACGAAGCGGCGAACGCACTGCTGAACGCCGTGGGCTATGTCGATGTCGTCATCCCGCGCGGCGGCCGCCGGCTCATCGACTTCGTCCGGGACAACGCCCGCATCCCCTGCATCGAGACGGGGGCCGGCGTGGTGAACACCTACTTTGACGCTTCCGGTGATCTGGAAATGGGCAAGGCCATCGTTTTCAATGCGAAAACCCGGCGGGTGAGCGTCTGCAACGCCCTGGATTGCCTCCTGGTCCACAGCGACCGCCTGGGGGACCTTCCGGCCCTCTGCGCGCCACTCGCGGAAAAGAACGTGACCATCTATGCCGACGAGCGTTCGTTTGCCGTGCTGAAGGATGTCTATCCGGCGGTGTACCCTGCCGGACCGGACAGCTTCGGCACCGAGTTTATGGACTATAAACTGGCCATCCGCACGGTGGACAGCCTGCAGGAAGCGATGGAGCACATCGCCGTGTATGGCTCCGGCCACAGCGAGAGCATCGTGACGGACGACCCGGCGGCGGCCGAGGCCTTCCAGGCCGGCGTCGACGCCGCCTGCGTCTACGTGAACGCCCCCACCAGCTTCACCGACGGCGCCCAGTTCGGCCTTGGCGCCGAAATCGGCATCAGCACCCAGAAGCTCGGCGCCCGCGGCCCGATGGGCCTCGAAGCCCTCACCACCTACAAGTGGCTCATCAACGGCCACGGCCAGACCCGGCCATAGGCCGCTCTACCTTTTCACCTATAGGTCCGGGGCGTGTCCTGCCAGTCGCAGTTCCAGTTCCCGACAAGCCTCATCAAATGCATGCGCATCATAGGGCGTCCCCTTCTCAAGGGCGTCCAGATGGGTCTGGATAAAGAGCTCCCAACGAGGTAGGTAATAGGCGCGGACGATGCCGCTCCATACGCGGTTGGCGTAGTCGTTCAGATTCGGTGCCTCTCCCCAGATGGTAAGCAGTTTCCAGGCATCGTCGCGGTAGTACTGCCTTTCCTCCGGTGTTTTTCCCCAGGCAGATGCCGCATCCAGCCATTCCTCCGCCCGGAATTCAGGACGGGTTCCGGCCAGGGAATCTATCTGCAGGATCAGTCCTATCATCTGCTCGCCGACGACTTGGGCCTGGTCAGCTCTCCCGGCCCGGCAGGCGTCCACGAAGTCGTCCCGGAGGCGTGCGAACCGGTTCCCGAGCACTTGCGTCCCAACGATGACGAGATCGGCAGGGGAGGCGTCGGGGTGCGCCTGGAGGCGCTCCAACAGCCGTTCCAGTGTCGCGGGGTCGTAAGGCGTATGATTCACCACTGTCCAGTGTTGGGAGCCTTCGTCGCAGGGGCGGCCACATATCAGGGGCCCTTCTGAGAAGGAACCACGGAGATAGATGCTGTCGGCCATATCTTTCCAGAAGCCTTCCGGCGCGCCTTTGCGGATGTCCAGGGCAGCCAGCCAGGCGTTGTCCGTGACTCCGGTTTCCCAGGCCCTGCCCATGACATACTCGAAGAACCATTGATTGATGCCAAACCCTTCCAGGGTGCAGCCGATACCCGTGGCGGCACCTTCCTGCAAGGCTTCCGTGATCCGGGCACTCTCTTTCCGGAAAGGACCTGCCAGGCGGGTGTTGCCACCGAAATTGCCCAGGTAGCAGAAGATGTAGGGCTGACCGTAGAACCCTTCGGTTTCCTTCCAGACCGGTACATTTTCCGTATAGTAGTCCAAAAGCGTGACTTTCCCGGCTGGAACCGCCTCCAGGTAAGCGCGGATCCGTTCCGGCGTCCAGTCCTTCCGGTCATTGTAGAAAAGCCAGCCCATCTGGATCCATCTTGCCTCCGGATCCACTTGGGCGACGCTTTCATAGGCGCCACGGCCGATGCGGGCCAGTTCCTCCGCCTCCCAGGAGGGGGGCGGAACCTCGTTGAAGAGATCGAACCCATAGATATGGTCTGTGCCGAAACGGCGTTCCTGCGCCTTCAGGAAGGCCTGTTGGATTTCCTGATACAAACGGTCTTCCGGAGACAGGAAGTGGCAGGCGTTTTCCTGCGGAAAGCCGCCCCAGGGCTTTACGTCCGTAATCCGGGCGTCGGGAAAGAGTTCTTTCAGGCGCCCCGGGACATGCCCGGCGAAAGCGGGCAGGACCGGGCGCATGCCCAGTTCCCGTTCCCGCCGGAGAATCTTCCGCTGGAGCTTCTCCTGCCCGTCGATCCAAGCCTGGGGGAGCGGACCGTCGACGCCGTCGATGTTGCACATCCGGTGCCAGGGCAGATAGGCCGGCCCGGTGAAATAGGCGCGGATTTCGTCATCGGTGAGGCCGAACTCCCTCCAGACTTCCTGCCAGACCGCTTCTTGTCCGGTGCAGGCCAGCGGCAGGTTGACGCCCTGCAGGGCCATCCAGTCGATCATCCTTTCCCAGTCGGCCCATTGCCACCAGGGCATCGTATAGCCGAAGGTACAGTAGTTCAGGAAGAAACGGTCTTCGACCAAGGCTTTCCCACTCACCGGCTCGGGGACCGCGGGCATCCGCTCCGGCACCTCTACGGCATCGGCGGCATACCAGGAGACGGTCGTGTGGCAGAAGTCGTTCAGATAGCGGTTCAACCCCACGGCCATAGCGTTTGCGCTGCTGCCTTCAATGACCAATCGGCTGCCTTGGGACTGAAAACGATAGGTTTCAACCGTATCATTCGTCTCCCTGAACGTGATGTGATACTGGGGGACAAGCCGTTCCGCCAACCGTCCGGCCGCACGTTCGGCAGGGGTGTTGCAGGCTGATACCAGCACGCAAGACAAGAGAATGAAGGCCGTTCTGTTCATAAGAAGGATGGTTCTCCAAAAATACGATTCTTTTCCCGGACAGACAAACAGGGCGACCGGAAAGGCCGCCCTGGGTAATCAGAAGATGAAGCGGAAACTACTTCAAATAGAGCTTGTCCAGCACGAAGCCGCCGTCGCGGGTGAGGGCCGCGATGTAGACTTCCTCGCCAATCACGCGGACGCAGCAGTCGGCCGCGTTGCCGGTCGCCACTTCCTTGTCCAGGTCGGTCGCATCGTGGATCGGAGAGACCATCAGGCCTTCCTTGGCGGAAAGGGAGGTGAGAAGATCCCCCTTGTCCTCGACAATTTCGATCTGGGCCTTGGTTTCGCCGATGATTCGGGCGTAGGCGATGTACTTCTTGCCATTGAACTCGAAGAAGTTGTATCCCCAGGTTCCGACCGCTTCGCTGCAGGAAGCGCTCAGGCTGTACTCATCCCATCCGTTGGATTTGCCGCCGGTCGGAGCGACCAGGTTGGCAATGGAATTGTTCGTAAGGAAGAGTTTGTTATCACCAGGATAGACGGTGAGGTCCTTGATTCCGTCGGGGCTGTTGGCGGCTCCGGCAGCGATCTGCGTAACGGCCGTGCGCGCACCATTCGCGATGGAGAGCACGACAGTCTTGTTGGCATTGAAGGAAGGGAAGTAAACCTTGGCATTGGACCAGTCGCCTTCCACGAAGAAGCGGTCGCCATAACGGCGCCAGTCGTTCACGTTGTTGGCGCTGTCCCAGCAGAAGGCCGCAATCTTGGTGGGCGCGGCATCGACTCCGTCCTTGTAGGCATAGAGTTTCAATTGATTCGCATCGCTGTCGGTCGAGGTGAGGTTGCACAGCAGGAGGATATCCTTGCCACCGTTCACGCTGGCATCCGTGTTCTTGATCATGCGTACGAAGGAGGTGGCGAAGGTGGAACCGCCCGCCACGCCAGACTTGTTGAGAGCCTTCTGGACCGTCTTGTCGGCGATGCTGACGGCGGCTACGTTGGCGTAACCGGAGGCCTTGGGCAGATAGATGAACTCGTCATCCATCGCCAGGCCGCGGGCCATGCCGTAGCCGTCGGGGTGGGCGATGCTGACGGCCGTGATATTGGAGGTGTCATACCAGGGAGTCGTACCTTCCTTGTAGAAGCCCCAGACCCTTTCGAGGGTCAGTACTTTTTCGGCTTCGCCGCCGGCGACCGCGACCTGGAGATCGTCCAGGCGGATATTGCTGCCGTCGGAATTGGTGAAGACCAGGTTGAACTTCTTCACGCCCTCGGCGATCGTGATGTCATAGGAGATGGTGTACGGCTTGGCCGTTTCCTCGCCAATGACCTTCTCGCCGACGGTGACACCTTCCGTGGGGGAGGTGACATCGAGGCTGCGCTTGGCGTTCACCTTGAAGGTCAGCTTGGCGGCCTGTGCTGCCGCGGCAGGGATGCCGGAGATGGTCCAAGTGCCGTTCACACCGTCCTTAGCTTTGGAAAGGAGGAGGTTCTCCTGGTTGTCGGCGCCGTTCATCTGGTTGTCCACATAGATCTTGGTGGTAGAACCGGGGCTGGTGGAAGCATAGGTCACGTGGAGGCCGCCATAGACGGTCGTACCGGTCTGGGTGTATTTCTCCGGGGAGGCGTTGGCTTCGCCGCCCGTCCAGGTTTCGGCCCAAAGGACGTCGCCAGGGCTGGCGGGATCCGGATCCGGTGTGGTCGAGGCCAGCTGGATGACTTTGATCTTCTGGACGGTATCGCCGTTGTCGGTGCGGACGATGTCGATTTCGGCCTCGCGGGGCGCTCCGGTGGTGTTCTCTTCGAAGGTCAGGGCGAGCTTATAGTCAGCCCGGGTCATCACAGCCTTGAGCCAGGTGGCCTCCTCGGGGAGTTTCACGTCCACGTCCACGTTGGAGGTGAGATTGATGTCGAAGGTTCCGCCTTCGCCCGGAAGGGTCTGATAGTCCGTCTCGGGGGTGACGACGACGACTTCGGCCTTGACCGTGAAGGTGAGTTTCACCATCGAGAAGAGGCCGTAGTCATTCTGGGCCCAGACGAGTACCTGCCCGTCGACCACCGGATCGGGAACGCCGACGACCACCTTGCCATCCGCGATTTTCGCGGTGTAGTTGCCAGCGGCGAAGCAGTCCACCACGGTGTTCTCGTTGCCGTTCTGGACGGTGTAGGCGATCTCCAGCTTCTGGCCGGCGGTCACTTCCTGCTCCGGCTGGTCGATGACCAGCTTGAAGGCCTTGGCGATGGGAATGCTGAAGGTGTCGCCGCCCTTGAGGGTGAATACGACGACGTCCTTGCCGGGTTCGATCTTCTCGAACAGGGATTCGCCGGCGGGACCGGGAGTGCCCTGGACGTGTCCCAGGTTGGTTTCCTTACCGCTCAGGGACATGATGAGGTCTCCATCTGCGTTGACGGAGAATACGGGAGCGACTGCTGCCGGGACTTTCTTGCCGTCCACGAGGATGAATTCACCGTCCATGGCCCAGTAGAAGGTGCCGTCGGTGTCTGCCTTCAGGGTAGGAGCCTGACCGTTCTCACCCTTGGTGCCATGGTAGAGGGTCACGGTTTTCCCGCCGGAGAATGTGATCGTGTAACCGGATTTGTCGGCCAGCTCCTGGATGCTCTCCACATAGCCGCCTTTCTTCCATTGTTCGATGGTCTCCGTCAGGCCGGTGACCTGTCCGTTGAGCGAGCGGATGGAGTTCTGGATCTGCTCGATCTGCGATTTGAGCGAATTGACATCGTTCTTGAGCGCGCTGTCATCGTACTCCTTGGCGCAGCCGGCGAGCACCAGGCCCACCGAGCAGGCTACGATCGTTTTAAAGATTGCTTTCATCATGTTTAGTGTTTATTGTGTGTTCGTTTATACTGTTTAAGTGTGGTGTACTGTGGTGTCGTATGGCAAAGATAAGAATAAAATGCTAAAAATCAAAAAGTGAATCGCTTGTTCATCCGGAACGGGCAGTGGATCTTTTCCATATGCCGTTTCAGGATCATTTCGGCGGCCATCCGTCCCATCAGCGAAAAGTCGGTGGAGACGGTGGTGAGCCCGCCGAGCACCAGTTCGTTCATCTCCGATTCATTGTAGGAGATGATCCGGACGTCTTTCCCAATCTGCAGCCCCGCCGCCCGGATGACGTGCGCCAGCGACACGAGGCCGGCATCCAGCTGCGAGTTCAGCACCAGGAACGTGTCGCCGGTATGGATCGTTTCCGGGGCGGATTGGAGGTATTCCACCGGGATGTCCCGTTCCCGGGTAAAGCGGTCCACACCCTTGCAGATGCAGGAGCCGTACAAGGAGGTGGGAAGGGTGATGACCCGCAGGGTGCGGATGGGCTGGGAGATGGCCAGGCCTTGGACGAGTCCCTCGTAAATGTCGTTCTCGAAGTCCTGGTATACGGCGCCGAATTGATTCCCGGGGAAGCCCGGCTGCAGGCGGTCCAGCATCAGGAGCTTCCGGTTGGGGATGCGGGCGAGCTGCTTCACCGCCCGGGCCTGCGAAGCGCCGTCCAGCGGGAAATGCGGCGTGACCACATAATAGTCGAAATGGTCCAGGTTGTTGTCCAGATAATACTCCAGCAGGTCCAGGCTCTGGTCGTGGTTGACGATGGTCACTTCGGCCTTGCCGCTGAGGGATTCTGCGAAGGCGTTGAACAGGATCTGCTTATAGACGGAGAACTTGTCGAAGATGACCAGTACCTGCGGCCGGCCGGCGGATTGCAGGTCCGCGGCGTAGAACCCTTTTCCCTGTTTGGGAACGATCAGGTTCTTGTCGACCAGGATTCCGTAGGCCTTCTTGACCGTCTCCCTGGAAATGTCCAGTTCGGCGGCGAGTTCGTTCATCGAGGGAATCTGCTCGCCCGCCTGCAGGCGTCCGTCATGCAGGGATCTCTCCACCTGGGTGACCAGTTGTCTATAGATGGGCTCTTTTCCGGTTGTATCAATCTTGAATATCATCGTGTGAAACGGTTAATCGTCAATGGGGATGGGCACGCCTTCCGGAGGGAAACGCTGCAGGCCGGAACGGGCCAGGTCGCTTTCCGTGTCCATGTCAAAAGTGTGGTATCCGAGGTCCCGGAAAACGTCCAGCAGCGCGCGCGCCCGTTTCCGGAATCCTTTGTATTCCTTGGCCGGGGCCGGTGTCCACGCCGTTTCGGCCAGGGCGAACAGTCGGGGATAAAGCATATATTCTGCGTGCTCCGGCGTGGGAATCAGTTCTGTCCAGAGATTGGCCTGTACGCCCCGCAGGAGCGCCGGGTCCATGCCTTCGGCCAGCGGTTCGTAGCCATAGGTGAACCGGAGAGAGACCAGTTCGCCGACGGCTTTGGGTTCCTTGCGGATCAGGTCCTGATAATAGTTGTAATAGCAGTGTGTGTTGGGCGACATGATGACCTCGTGCCCTTCCGCCGAGGCTTTCTGCCCGCCGGAGACGCCTCTCCAGCTTTGGACCACAGCCTCTTTGGGAACCCCGGTTTCCAGAATCTCGTCCCAGCCGATGATGCGCCGCCCGTGGCTCCGGACGAAAGTCTCGATCCGCCGGACCAGATATCCCTGGAGCTGTTTGACCTCCGTATAGCCTTCTTCTTCCATCCTTCTCTGGCAGTTGACACACTGGGACCAGGTCTTCATCGTGGCTTCGTCCCCGCCGATGTGGATGAGAGGGGAGGGGAAGATGTCCATCACTTCCTCCAGGACCGCTTCCAGCAGGGTGAAAGTGCTTTCCGAACCCGGGCACAGGTCCCAGGCGCCCGTATGCCGGCGTCCGTCCGGCAGCTGGCAGAGCACCTCCGGATAGGC
>CAMNGM010000033.1 GCA_946538425.1 uncultured Bacteroidales bacterium
ATGAAGATCTGTTCCTGGGCCGATGCCGGAATCGGCGCGCCGTCGTTGGCCACGCAAACGACCATCTCGTCGTCCTTATCCATCCGGGCGGTGATGTCGATATGCTTCGCCCCCGCCTGCAGGGCGTTCTTAATGAGGTTGATGAGGATTTGCGAGATCTGGCCCTCGTCGGCATAGACCATCAGGTCCGACTCTTCGGGCCGATAGACGCATTCCGCGCCGCAGGAAGCGAGGAACTCCCGGTTCAGGCCGATGACACTGTCCATCAGCTCCTGCAGCTCCAGCGCCTTGCGGATGGGCTTCGCCACCCCGGAAAGCTGCCGGTAGGTCTGCACGAAATCGATCAGGTTCTTGGACGAGTCGGAGATCGTCTCGAGCCCCGCCTTGATGTCCAGCTCGCTATGGCCGTTCTCATCGACGGACTGCGCCATCGCATCGGACAGGGAGGCGATCGGCGACACCGTGTTCATGATCTCGTGCGTCAGCACCCGGATGAGCTTGGTCCAGGAATCCTGCTCGTGGGCCTGCCGCTGCTTCTCGAAGATGGTCCGGATGCGGTTCAGCGTCCGGTTGAACTTGTTCTTGTCCTGGAAGCGGAAGTTGAGCTCCCCGTCCTCCAGCGCATCCATCATATACGCCACCTTCTTGACGTCCTTCCGGCGGGTATGGACCGATGCCAGCACCGCCGCGATGACTGCGACGATGACGACAAGCAGTATGATCTGCCAAACGGGCATATAGATTTCTCGACTTCGCTCGAAATGACAAGTATATATCGTCATGCCCGGCTCGACCGGGCATCTAAATATCGTATTTCTTCAGTTTCGCATACAGCGTCGGGCGGCTCACGCCCAGCAGCTTCGCCGCAGCGGAAATGTTGCCATTGCAACGTTCCATCGCTTCGCGGACGAGACGTTCCTCTTCAGCACCGCTGCGTGGGAGACCCCCGGTCGAGCCGGGGGTGACGTTTTCCGTCATACCCGGCCCATTACCCGTCATGCCCGACCCCGATCGGGCATCTATCTGCAGGTCTTTCGCCGTCAAAACCATCCCTTCCGACAGGATCACCGCCTTCTCGATGCAGTTCTGGAGCTCGCGGATGTTGCCGCTCCAGTACTGCCGCTGCAGCAAGGCCGCGGCCTCCGGAGCCATCCCCGTCAAGGGCCGGTGATACTTCCCGGCAAAGCGCTGCAGGAACAGTTCCGCCAGCGGGACGATATCCTCCCGGCGGTCCCGAAGTGCCGGCAACGCCAGATGGACCGTATTGATGCGATAGTAAAGGTCCTCCCGGAAACGGCCCTGACGGACAAGCGCTTCCAAGTCCATATTCGTAGCGCAGATCAGCCGGATGTCGATGGGCCTGGCCTCGGTCCCGCCCACCGGGACGATGCTCCGGTTCTGGATGGCGCGAAGCAGTTTCGCCTGCAGATGCAGGGGGATATTGCCGATTTCATCGAGGAACAGCGTCCCCCCGTCGGCCTGTTCGAACTTGCCGGTATGGTCCGCATAGGCATCGGTGAACGCGCCCTTGACGTGACCGAAGAGTTCGCTCTCGAAGAGCGTTTCCGGGATGGCGCCGGCGTCCACCGCCACCATTGGCTTGCCGCTCCGGAGGCTGTGGGCGTGGATTTCCTTCGCCAGCACGTCCTTGCCGGTTCCGTTCTCGCCGGTGATGAGCACCGTGGCGGACGTGGGAGCGATCTTGTCAAGGGTTTTGCGGATGGTGGCCATGGGCTGGCTGGTGCCCCAGAACATAGATTCCTTCGCTTCGCTCGGAATGACAGAAGTAGAACCCGGAATGACAGAAGTAAAGCCCGGAATGACAGAAGTAGAACCCGGAATGACAGAAGCAGAACCCGGAATGACAGAGGGCGACCCCGATCGGGCATCCCGGCCCATCGATTTCCGGGCCTTGTCCCGGGCGGCGGTGAGGACTTCGACGAGTTTGTCGTTTTCCCAGGGTTTCACGAGGAAATCGAAGGCGCCGCGCTTCATGCCTTCCACCGCCAGGGCGATGTCGGCATAGGCCGTAAAGAGGACGACTTCCACGTCCGGGGCCATTTTCTTGATCTCCCCCGCCCAGTACAGTCCTTCGTTGCCGGTATTGATGCTGGTGTTGAAATTCATGTCCAGCAGCACCACGTCCGGCCGGAACTGCTCCAGGGAGGAAACCAGCGATGCCGGGGACGGAATCGTCCTGACCTCGGCAAAGTGCACGGGCAGAAGGATTTCCAGCGCCCGGCGGATGCCCAGGTTGTCGTCGACGACCAGTATTTTTCCGATTTTGGAAGCCATTGTCACAAACTAAGTCGTGACAAAGATACAACTAATTCCCGAAATGGAAACGCACGCCGAGGTTCACGTTCCAGTGCAGTGGCTTTTCCGTATAGGCCGACCGGACCTCGGCGCCATTGTCGAAATGATACTCGATGCCCGGGTTGAAATAAATGCCGAAGGAGGGGCTGTACCGGTATTCCGCGCCGGCCGTAGCGCCGAGGGACCACAACAGGCCACCCATATCGGGCGCCGGATTCTCCACCGCTTCCGCCACCTGTCCGTCCACCCAAGTACGGGTCCGGGACGAACTCAGAAGGCCTGTTTCCACCATCCCGCCCACGCCGGCGGAAAGCCAGAGCCCCCGCCACACGTTAAAGGCCGTCTCCAGGCGCAACGGAACGCCCAGATACCCGAGATCCTGGCTCGTGACCGTCCGGATGGGGTTGGCGATTTCCTCGAATTCACTGTTCAGATAGGTCCAGTTGAGGCCGCTCACGAGGCTCAGGTGCGGCGTCAGCGCCCAGGCGGCGGTCACGCCGACCCGCAGGGGCGCCGCGTGATGGGCGTCGAAGGTGGACGCCCGGTTGGATGTCAGCATACGCATCATCCCACTCACATCATTCTTGACGCTGTTGCCCGTCGTGCGCGTCCCCAGATACTCCCCGGTCCGGTTCATGCCGTACCCTTGCATCTGCTCGCTCGAGGCCTGGCCTCCGTTTCCGTAAGCACTGATACTGAATCGTTTGAGTTTATCGGTCGGCATCATATCCCGGGAATCGACCTGCCCCGTCAGCACACCCTGATCGTCATTCCGGACCTGATCGTCATGCCGGGCCTGATCGTCATGCCCGACCTGATCGGGCATCTCCCCCACTTCTTTCTTCTCAGTCACAGAAATCTCTTTTCCGACTGCAGATTCCCGGTCAAGCCGGGAATGACGGTCGACAGCGGCATCCGGAACCGCCTCCTCAGACACGGGTACGGACACGACAGGCTCGGCCTCCGCCAGCAGGGTTTGGCGGGAAGCGACGGCGAAGGGAACGGACTTGGAGCCGGGCGCGGCCTTGAGATCCCCGGTCGTGGCCGGGGATGACAGAGTAGTCGTGGCCGGGGATGACGGGTCGGCCAGGGCCGGGGATGAGGTCACAGCCGTATCGATCACGACGGGCTCGGCCTGGACCGATTCGGCCAGGGTGGCCTGCTTCTGCAGGTCAGGGGTCTCCGGCGTCTTCTCCGGATGGAGGAAGACGCCGAGGGCGACGGCGGCCGCGGCCGCCAGGCCCGAGACGATCCAGACGGGGAGCATCTTTCTGCGCGACTTCCCGGCAAGCCCCTGCTCTATGCCCTCCCAAAGCCCTTCCGGCTCCGGTGCGACATAGTCCGAGAAGCGTTCCCGCAGACTCTTTTTCCACTCGTTATCCATTGTCCTTCAATTTGATATAATCCTTGATCCACCGGGCCAGCAGCGCCTTGGCGTGGAAAAGCTGGCTGGCGGAACTGTTTTCCTTGATACCCAGCAAAGAGGCGATTTCCTTGTGGGACTTGTCCTCGAACACGAAGAGGTTGAACACGGTCCGGTATCCGTCCGGAAGTTTGCGGATCATCCCCTGGATGACTTCCATCGGCACCGCGTCGAAGGCGGGCTCTTCCTCGTCCATCGGCTCCGCCATCGTCGCCGACAGCGGCAGCGGCTTCTTCCGCCGCAGGAACTTGAGCGAATCGTTCACGACGATCCTTGTCAGCCAGGCCTTCAGCGACCCTTCCCCGCGCCAAGTGAACTTGTCCATCGACTGGAAGACCTTGATGAACACCTCCTGCAGGATGTCCTTGACCTCGTCGTCATCCGGGATGTACCGGGCGCACACCGCGGTCAGATACCCCACGTACTGACCGTAGAGCATCTTCATCGCGGCTTTGTCGTGCTGAAGGACCTTCCGGACAAGGTCCTGCTCCGAACTGCTATTTCGGGCTCCGGTATTCAAAAGTCAGTGTCTTCAGGGTATGGTCGAGGCCAAGATAATGCAGGGTGAACGAAGCGGTCTCCCCTTCCTCCAGATCGGGGAAAAGGTTTTCCATCCACATTGGGAAGCAGACCATCCCGTCTTTCTGTGTCTTCCCGGCATCCCCGCCCGCATCGTGGACCAGGTAGAAATCGGCGGGGCCCATCCAGCTCCGATACAAGACGAAAGCGTGCTTCTTGTCTCCGGACGCGATCGTGTAGTGCAGGGTCAGGAAATCATCCTCCAACGAAGTGATCCAGTCCTTGACAATGTCCACCGGATCCGTTGCGGCAAAAGAATCAGCGGTATGCGCTTCCTCAAAGGACAATAAGGATTGGGCGCCCATATCCAGCGGCGAGGCCCATTCCACCAGGATGGCATCCGTGCAGAACCCGGCGATGGAAGGCGCCACCACGGAACGGTACTGCAGGAACACCCGCGTCCCGTCCGCGATGCCGGCGATCTCCCCGGGATTCATCACCTGGCTGCAGTTCTTCTCGTCCAGCCGAATATACCGCACCCCGTCCCGGGAACGGACCGTCCCGATGGCGAGGTCATTGCTCGTCCCCTTCTGCGGATCGCTATAGTAATAGTTCTCTCCCGGGGCCATGATATCGTACTCCCCCCCCTTCGAGCAACCCGCAAGCAGCAAAAGGGCACCGACAACCACCGCCGTCCAATGTATATTTCGCATGTAATTCTGTCTCATACAACCAATAAATCCCACCTTTCGCAATTCTTGCATGGGAAAACGATAAAAATAAAGAGATTCCTTCGCTTCGCTCGGAATGACAGGCGATTGTCATTCCGAGGAGGTCAAAAGACCGACGAAGGAATCTCTTTATCAGTTACTGCGCGTCCTTGAACTTCAGGATCGGATTGCGGGCCGCGGCGGTTTCGTCGGGACGGCCGATGGGGGCGCCGTGCGGGGCCTCCTGCAGGATCCGCGGATCCTCGACGGCCTCGGCCGCGATCTTGTGCATCACGTCGATGAACGCGTCGATGGTCTCCTTGGATTCGGTTTCCGTGGGCTCGATCATCAGCGCCTGGTGGAACAGGAGCGGGAAGTAGATGGTCGGCGCGTGGAAGCCGAAGTCCAGCAGGCGCTTCGCCACGTCGAGCGTGGTGGCTCCGTGGACATCGTCGTGAGCACCGTCGTTGATGAGACCGTCAAAGACGAACTCGTGCTTGCACACGCCCTCGATCGGGAGCTTGTACGCGTCCTTCAGGCATTCCTTGATGTAGTTGGCGCTCAGCACCGAGTACTGGCCCACCTTCTTGAGGTTCTGCTTGCCCAGCATCAGGATGTACGCGTAGGCCCGCAGGATCACGCCGAAGTTGCCGTGGAAGCCGGAGACCCGGAGTTCGGGCAGGCAGTCCACCAGGTGCTCGGCGACGCCCACGGGGCCGGAGCCCGGACCGCCGCCGCCGTGCGGCGTGGAGAAGGTCTTGTGCAGGTTCAGGTGCATGATGTCGAAGCCCATGTCGCCGGGACGGACCACGCCCATCAGCGGGTTCATGTTGGCGCCATCGTAGTACATCAGGCCGCCGATCCCGTGGACCAGCTCCGTGATCTCCTTGATCTGCGTCTCGAAGAGGCCCAGCGTGTTCGGGTTCGTCATCATCATGCCGGCGACGGTGTCGTCCAGCAGCGGCTTGAGCGCTTCCACGTCCACGCGGCCGTTCTCCAGGGACTTCACCTCCACGATTTCCAGGCCGCAGACGGCCGCGGAAGCGGGATTCGTGCCGTGGGCGCTGTCCGGGACGATGACCTTCGTGCGCTTGAGGTCGCCGCGCATCATATGATACTGGCGCATCACCATCAGGCCGGTCAATTCCCCGTGCGCGCCGGCGCAAGGATCGAAGGTGAAGGCATAGAGGCCCGTGATGGCTGCCAGGAAGTTGTTCATGTCCTGGTACACCTTGAGGGCGCCCTTGGTGAGGCCCGCGTGCATCAACGGATGGAGACCGGTGAAGCCCGGCAGGGCGGCCACCTCCTCGTTGATCTTCGGGTTGTATTTCATCGTGCAGGAACCCAGCGGATAGAAGCCGGTGTCCACGCCGAAGTTCATCTGGGAGAGGTTCGTGTAGTGGCGCACCACATCGGCCTCGCTGACCTCGGGGAGGTCCAGGGAAGCCTCGCGGCGGAGTTCGACCGGAAGTTCCGGTGCGGCCGGGAAACGATTGGCAGGCAGGGAGTAACCGACACGGCCCTTCTGCGAAAGTTCGAAAACGAGTTTGTCGTAGTACTTCATGGCCTAGCCCTCCTTCACGGTTTTGACCAGCTGGTCGATCTCTTCCTTGGTACGCTGCTCGGTGACGCAGAAGGAAACATATCCTTCCTCCGTCTCGAGCGCGGCGAAGAAGCCCGCCTTCTCCAGGGCGTTCTGCACGAGACCCGGCGCCTTGACAGGCTTCAGCACGAATTCCTTCAGGAACGGCTTGCCGGGGAACGGATCCTCGAACTTGCCGGTTGCAAGCAGCTCGCTCTTCAGGTAATGGGCGCCGTCACAACTGAGTTTGTTCACCTCGCGGAGTCCTTCCGGACCCATCAGGGACAGGTACACCGTCACCCAGAGGGCCATCAGGGACTCGTTGGAGCAGATGTTGGACGTAGCCTTCTCGCGCTTGATGTGCTGCTCGCGGGCCTGGAGGGTGAGCACGAAGGCGCGCTTGCCGTCCTTGTCCGTGGTCTGGCCCACGATCCGGCCCGGCATCTTGCGCATATACTCTTTCTTCACGCCCATGAAGCCCACGTACGGGCCGCCGAAGCAGAGCGGAATGCCCAGCGACTGGCCGTCGCCCACGGCGATGTCGGCCCCCCACTCCGCCGGCGACTTGATGACGGCGAGAGTGGACGGATCGCAATACTCGACCAGGAGCGCTTTGACCGCATGGATTGCATCGGCAAAACCGGCGTGGTTCTCGACGATACCGAACCGGTTGATTTCCGGAACGATGACGCCGGCGACGTCGCCGGACTCGAGCTCGGCCTTCAGGGCCTCCAGGGAGGTCTGGCCGTCCGCCACCGGGATGTAGCCGATCACGACACCGTGGAACTTCGCATAGGTCTCCACGACCTTCACCACGTGCGGCAGCAGGCCCTTGGACAGGAGCACGCGCGTCTTCTTCTTGGTGCAGGCCACGGTCATCTTCATCGCCTCCGCGGCGGCCGTCGGGCCGTCGTACAGGGACGCGTTGGAAATATCCATCCCGGTGAGTTCGCACACCATGCTCTGGTACTCGAAGATGTACCGGAGCGTGCCCTGCGAGATCTCGCACTGATACGGCGTGTAGGCCGTCAGGAATTCGGAACGGGAGGTGATGTAGGGAATCACCGAAGGGGTGTAGTGGTCATACGCGCCGGCGCCGGCGAACACCTTCAGTTTGGCGTTCATCCCGGCCAGACCGTTCAGCCACGCGCGGACTTCCGGCTCGGACATCGCATCGGGAAGGGCGTAGGCGCCCTTCTTGATGAACTCCTTCGGAACGTCCGAATAGAGGTCCTCCACCTTCTGGACGCCGATCCGGTCCAACATCGACCGGACATCGGCGTCGGTATGCGGGATATAGGGGAATCCGGCCATCCTACTCTCCGATATGGGCCTTGTAGGCTTCCGCGTCCATCAGGTCGTCCAGCTCGGACGGATCGGACATCTCCACCTTGATGATCCAGTTCGCGTAGGCGTCCTCATTGACCTTCTCCGGGGCCTCGTCGAGCTCTTCGTTCACGGCGACCACCTTGCCGGAAACCGGGCTGATGAGGTCGCTCGCGGCCTTCACGCTCTCCAGGGCGCCGAACTCTTCGCCGGCGGTGACTTCGTCGTCCACGTCGGGCATATCGACATAGGTGATGTCCCCCATCTCTTTCTGGGCGAAATCGGAAACGCCGACGAGGGCCACGCCGTCCTCGACCTTGACCCACTCGTGGGATTCGGAATACTTGAGTCCTTCGACAATCTTGCTCATAATGTTTTGTGTTTTAAGTGTTTATTTCTTGTAATTCGTTTGATAGAAGCGTTTTTTCACGACCTTGCCCGGGAAGACCTTCTTGCGGATGCGGATCCACAGCGGGGTGTCCAGGGCGGCATAGGCCTTGTCCACGAGGGCGAAGCAGATGCTCTTGTCCAGGGAGATGGAATGGTAGCCGGTCGTGACGACGCCGACCTCCGTCCCGTCCTCGAGCTCCACCGGATAACCGGCGCGCGGGATGGCCTTGTCCTCGATTTCGACGCCCACGAGCTTGCGGGCGATCTCGCCGCCCTTCTGCGCGAGGAGCGCCTCCTTGCCGATGAAATCCTTGTCATACTTGCAGAACATCCCCAGTCCGGCCATCACCGGGCTGATGTCGGCGCTGAGTTCGTCGCCGTACAGCGGCAGGCCGGCCTCGAAGCGGAGGGTGTCGCGGCAGCCCAGGCCGCAAGGCTGGACGCCGGCCGCGATGAGACGGTCCCACAGGTCCACGGTGCCTTCCGGGGAGGTGTACAGCTCGAAGCCGTCCTCTCCGGTGTAGCCGGTACGGCTCACGATCAGGCGCTTCCCCTGATACTCGGTGTCATAGAAGGTATAGAAGCCCAGTTCGGCGGCCTTCTCCAGGCCCAGCACCTCGACCACGATTTTCTCGGCCTCGGGGCCCTGGACGGCGATCTGGCCCCACACCGGGGACTCGTTGCGGACCACGCAGTCGAAGCCCTTGGCGTGCTCCTCGATCCAGGCGAAGTCCTTGTCGATGTTGGCGGCGTTCACCACCAGAAGGAAGTGCTCGGGAGCGAACTCGCGATAGACGAGGAGGTCGTCCACCACGCCGCCTTCCGGGTAACACATCATCCCGTACAGGACCTTGCCGGGCTCGAAGCCGCGGATTTCGTTGGTGAAGATCCAGTTCACGAACTTCTCGGCCTCGGGGCCCTCGACGAAGACCTCGCCCATATGGGAGACGTCGAACATGCCGACTTTCTGCCGGACGGCGTTGTGCTCCACGGTGATGGAGTCGTACTGGATGGGCATCATGAAGCCCGCGAAGGGGCTCATCTTGGCCTGCAGCGCCACGTGCCTGTCGTAGAGGCAGGTTTTCTGGAGCTCGGCCGGATTGACGTTTTCTGACATAGCGTTATTGGGAGTGTAAGTTATGGCTTATAAAGCGAGACGGAAGCCGATGGTGGTGCGGAAGCGGTTGGGGTCGAATTCGCCGCGGTTGCTGACGCGGCACTTGTCCTGCGTCGTGGCCACGCTGCCGCCGCGCATGACGCGCGGATCCAGCTCGTCATTCTCCCGGACGGACGCGGGGCCCGAGGGATCGCGCTGGGCGACGGAAGAATACGGTCCTACGCGGTCCTGGCACCATTCCCACGCATTTCCGCTCATATCGTAAGTCCCCAGTTCATTCGGGGAGAACCGGGCGACGGGACGCGTGCGCATATCCTCATAGCCGAACTGGGCGACGACCTGCGGATACGGGGAGCCCGCATAGTTGTAGCCCCGGGTCTTCTTGCCACCCCGGGCGGCATATTCCCACTCGGCCTCGGTAGGAAGACGGAACTTCCGTCCGGTCAATGCGTTCAGCTGACGGATGAATGCCTGCGCATCATACCAGGAAACATTGCCGACGGGATACTCAGGGCCCTGGTTACCGTAGGGGACCTCCCCCATCACGGCCTCCCAGAGCGCCTGGGTGACTTCCACCTTGCCGATCTTGAAATGGTCCAGCGTCACCTCGTGCTGCGGGAGTTCGTCCTCGCGGACGACCTGGCCCTTCTGCTCGGTACCGCCCATCAGGAAGGTGCCGCCTTCCACGGGCAGCATCTCGAACTTGACGCCGTTCACCGTGAAGGTCTCGGGCTTGAGCTCCGTAATCTTGTAGCGCTCACGCGGGACCTTGTTCTCCACGAGGACCTCGTACAGTTCCTGCGGGAAAGCCTCGCCGGTGCTCACCGCCAGGCGCAGGCCCACGTCGCCGGCCTTGGTGGTCGGGGCCATCGGCTTGCGGGTGATGGGCTTGTTGTTCTTCTCCAGGGCGCTGCCGCCGCGGAGGGCATATTCCTGGCCTTCCCCGGGGCCCTGCGGATTGACCGTCAGGAGGGCGCCCAACTCATCGGTCCAGCGGTCGGAGCACCATTCCCAGGCACCGCCGGCCATTCCTTCCCGCTCCCGGGCGGCATATTCCCACTCGGCCTCCGTCGGAAGCCGGAAAGGAACGCCCGTCGCCTTGGAAAGTTTCTGAAGAAACTTCTGCGCGTCGTTGTAACTGACCATCGTGACCGGGGCCGCCGGGACGTCCTTCGGGCTGGGATTCGAGCCCATCACGGCCTTCCAGAGGGCCTGGGTGACTTCCGTCGTGCCGATGGCGTACCCGTCCAGGATGACCTGGTGCACCGCCGGCGTCCGGAAGCGGCCCATGTCGAGGGTCTCGCCCATCGCGAAGGTTCCGGCCTTCACCGGCGCCAGGGTGAAGGAAACGTCCTTCACCGTAAACGTAAACACGGAATCCGCCCCCATCCAGGGAGAGAGGTCCACGGGGCCGGAAACCGCTCCGCCACCGCCGCAAGAGACCGCCAACAGCAGGGCGGCCGCCCACATCACTATCTTCTTCATCGCTTCAAATGGCTCAGGATAAACTCCTGCAATTCAATATTCAGCTCACCATTGACCCGAAGGTCTTCCGGCGTCGCCCCTTTCTCGGGGGAGAGTTCGCCGCAAAGATCCACCGCCACGACATCCTGCTTCAGCAGGGCGCCCAGCCAGCCCTTCAGCTGCGCCAGGGAGTATGTCCCCTGGCTCCAGTCCGTCCGGGCCCATTCCCGGTCCAGGACATCCTTGTCGACGGACAGGTAGACGCGCTTGCCTGCCAAGGCCGTGACAAGGTCGTCGATTCCCTCCTCCAGTTCCCGGTCCACCGTGCCGGAAGCGTTCCGGATCCGATGGTCCGGACCCAGGGTCCAGACCTCCTCCAGCGCCGGGAAAGCTTCCCGGAGGTCCCGCACCCAGCTCCCGCAGCTGAGTACGCCGCCGAAAGCCGGAGCCTGGTCGTCGGGATGGTTGTCGACGAGGACCAGGGTGAAAGGCGCCTGCTCCCGGGCGGCAAGGATCTTGGTGACATAATGGTAGTCGCCGCTGTCGATCCACCGCATCCGCTCCCCCGGTTCCGGCACGAGGCGGCGGCTGATTTCCGCCTCCGCGTCCGGGTCGCAGTAACAGGTCGTCCCCTCGATGTCACCCAGTCCGACCCGCCGGTACGGAACCCCGCGATCCTGCAGTTTCTGCAGGAAACCTTCCTCCGCATATACGCCCGTAAAATCGGCGATCAACAAGCTCGGTTTCATCTTTCAAAGATAAGACAATTATCTTGATTTTCCTTTCGATTTGCATCAAAATACCCGAGAAAAACAAGAAATTGTGATTTTGAGGCCGCTTGTCTGGTTTTCTTACTTAATTTATTGGATTCCAATGGATATAACACGATTGTTTATATCAATAACAAAAGTGTTAATATCGTACGACGATATTTCCAAGTTCGATTCGGCACTCGCAAACCGCATCCGGCCCCGCTTTTCGTTTTTAAAAATTTTTAGCGAAACCCTTGGATTGCAAGGATAAATAACTATCTTTGCAACAGTATGTATCGCAACAACCTCAGCAAGCACCATCATCACCCGGTCTCCATAGATTAGGGCGGTACGTTGGCGCACGATACGTACGAATGGTAACACCGATGAAGACCTGCCCTCCCCAAGGCGGGCTTTTTTATTTTAAAGCCGGGCTTTTATATTTAAGAAGACAAGACAAAACAAAACGAACAAATAGACATGCTCAGAATCGCCATCCAATCCAAGGGCAGGCTCAACGAAGAAAGCCTCTCCCTCCTCCAGTCGATCGGCATCGAAGTCGACGCCCCCAAACGGAAACTGCTCTCCAAGTCGCAGACCTTCCCCATCGAAGCCCTCTATCTCCGGGATGACGACATCCCGCACGTGGTGGAAAGCGGCACCGCCACCCTCGGCATCGTGGGCCTGAACGAAGTGGAGGAGCGCGGCGCCGAGGTCTCCGTCATCGCACGGCTCGGCTTCGGCGCCTGCCGCCTGAGTCTCGCCGTCCCCAAGGGCGAGGACTATGACGGCATCGAGTGGTTCTCCGGCCGCCGCATCGCCACCTCCTACCCGAACATCCTCCGCAAGTATCTGATCGAACGGGGAATCGACGCCAAGGTGGAGGTCATCACCGGCTCCGTGGAGATTGCCCCGGCCGTGGGCATCGCCGACGCCATCTTCGACATCGTCTCCTCCGGAAGCACCCTGATCGCCAACGGGCTCCGCGAGGTGGAGACGGTCTTCGAGTCCGAAGCCGTCCTCATCACCAACAAGTCGCTGACGGCGGAGGATCAGGCGGTGATCGACGACCTCCTGTTCCGCATCGACTCGGAAACCGTCAGCCGCGGCAAGAAATATATGCTGATGAACATCCCCCGCGCTTCCCTGGACGAGGCCATCAAGATCCTTCCGGCGATGCGGAGCCCCACCGTGATGCCGCTGGCCTCCCCCGACTGGTGCTCCCTGCACTCGGTCATCGACGCCGCCGACCTGTGGACGAAGGTGCGCCAGCTCAAGGCCATCGGCGCTGAGGGTATCCTGGTGATGGACGTAGACAAGATCATCCTATGAGAATCCTCGAGAATCCGGCCCGGTCGGCGTGGGACACCCTGACCCGGCGGCAAGGCGTCGATTACGAAGGCATCCGCCCGCGGGTGGAAGCCATCCTCCGCGCCGTGGAAACCGAAGGCGACGCCGCGCTGAAGCGGCTGATGCTGGAGATCGACAAAGTCGACGCTCCCCTGGAAGTGACCGACTCCGAGATCGATGCGGCTTGCGCGAAGGTCTCCGGACCCGTTCAGGAAGCCATCCGGACGGCGAAGCGGAACGTAGAGGTGTTCCACCGGGCGCAGCTTCCCCGCGAGATCCGCGTGGAGACGGCCCCCGGCGTCGTCTGCATCCAGCGGCCGGTCCCGATCCGCCGCGTGGGCCTGTACATCCCCGGCGGCAGCGCGCCGCTGTTCTCCACCGTGCTGATGCTCGCTGTCCCGGCCGCCCTGGCCGGCTGCCGCGACCGCATCCTGTGCACCCCTTGCCAGAAGGACGGTTCCGTCGCCCCGGAGGTGCTGTTCGCGGCGCGGGAGTGCGGCGTGACGCGGATCTTCCGCGTCGGCGGCGCCCAGGCCGTGGCCGCGATGGCCTTCGGCACGGAGACGGTCCCGAAGGTGGACAAGATCTTTGGTCCGGGGAACCCATGGGTCACCCTTGCGAAGCAGATTGTCAGCGGCCGGAACACCGCCATCGACATGCCGGCCGGCCCGTCGGAAGTGATGGTCCTCGCCGACGGCAGCGCCCCCGCCGCCTTCGCCGCGGCCGACCTCCTCTCCCAGGCAGAGCACGGGAAAGACAGCACCGCGGTGCTTGTCACCACCGAAAGGGATTATGCCGATAAGGTATTACAAGAAGTTGAGAATCAAAAGAAACTACTTCCTCGCAACGAGCAGGTCGAAGGTTCCTTGGCGCACAGCTACGCGGTTGTTTTCCCGGACCTCCAGGATGTGATCGACTTCGCCGAGGCCTATGCGCCGGAGCACCTGATCGTCGCCTGGAAGAACGCCCCGGAAGTGGCCGGGAAGATCACGGCGGCGGGCAGCGTTTTCGTCGGCCCCTGGAGTCCCGAGAGCGCCGGCGACTACGCCTCCGGCACGAACCACACCCTGCCCACCAGCGGCTGGGCCCTCTCCTGCAGCGGGGTCAATCTGGACAGTTTCATCCGGAAGATGACCCTCCAGGAGCTCTCCCGCGAAGGACTGGAATCCCTCGCCCCCACCATCGTCAATATGGCGCAATCCGAAGGGCTGGACGCCCACGCGCGCGCCGTCACCCTCAGAATCGAAGGAAAATGAGCCGGATCACTCCCCTTGTCAGGCCCAACATCGCGGCCCTGACCCCGTACTCGACGGCACGGGACGAATACGACGGGCCCATCGGCATCTTCCTGGACGCCAACGAGAGCCCCTACGAAAACGGATACAACCGCTACCCGGACCCGCACCAGGCGGAGCTGAAGGCCCGCATCGGCGGCATCAAGGGAATCCCCGTGGAGAACCTCTTCCTCGGGAACGGCAGCGACGAAGCCATCGACCTGGTATTCAGGATCTTCTGCGAGCCGGGCAAAGACAACGCCGTCATCATTGCCCCCAGCTACGGGATGTATGGCGTGGCGGCGGCCATCAACGATGTCGAGGTCCGCAGCGTCCGGCTGGACGCGGATTTCAACCTGGACAGCGAGGAACTCCTCGGCGCCTGCGACGCGCATACCAAGGTCATCTTCCTGTGCTCGCCGAACAATCCGTCCGGCAACGCCTTCGAGCTGAAGCAACTGCTGGACATCTGCAACCGCTTCCCCGGCGTCGTGTTGGTGGATGAGGCCTATGCGGATTTCTCGGAGAAGGGAAGCCTCGCGAAAGAGGCCACGGTCCGGGACAATCTCATCGTCCTCCAGACCCTTTCCAAGGCCCGCGCGATGGCCGGCCTGCGGATCGGCCTCGCCATCTCCAGCAAGGAAGTCGTCCGCCTGATGTCGATGGTCAAGTACCCCTATAACCTGAGCCGCGCGGCGATGGAAAAGGCTTTTGAGTTCCTGGAAAAACCCATTGATTATGAAGTGAATACAATTGTCAACGAAAGGAAAAGATTAGCCTCCATCCTCCCCCGCTTCCCTTTCGTGCGGCAGGTTTTCCCGAGCGACGCGAACTTCATCCTGGTCCGGGTGGACGATGCCAACGCCCTCTATGATCATCTCCTGGGCAGGGGCATCATCGTCCGGAACCGGACGCGGGTGCCCGGCTGTGCGGGCTGCCTCCGCCTGACCGTCGGCCTGCCCGCCGAGAACGACGCCCTGTTGAACGCTTTAGACTGCTATACCGTATGAGCGACCTGAAAAAAGCCCTCTTCATCGACCGGGACGGCACCATCCTCGTGGAGCCCGCCGACGAGCAGATCGACACCCTCGAGAAGTTCGCGTTCGTTCCCGGCGCCATCTCCGGCCTGAAGGCCGTGGCCGGACTGGGGTACGAACTCGTCCTCGTCTCCAACCAGGACGGGCTGGGCACCCCTTCCTTCCCGGAAGAGACCTTCTGGCCCTGCCAGAACCTGATGCTGAACACCTTGAAGGGCGAAGGCATCGTCTTCGACAACATTTTGATCGACAAGACATTCCCCCACGAGAACGCCCCTACCCGGAAGCCCGGGACGGGGATGCTCGGCGCCTATATGGACGGTTCCTACGACCTCGCCGCGAGCTTTGTCATCGGCGACCGGGAGACGGACGTCAAACTGGCCGAGAACCTCGGCGCCAAGGCCTTGCAAGTCGGGCCGATGACCTGGGCGGAGATCGCCGAGGCGGTCCGCAGCAGTTCCCGGGAGGTGACCATCGCCCGGAAAACCCGCGAGACGGACATCACCCTGACCCTGGACCTGGACGGGAAAGGCCCGTCCGGCATCAGCACCGGCCTGCACTTCTTCGACCATATGCTGGAACAGATCCCGCACCACGGCGGGGTGAGCCTGGCGGTCTCCTGCAAGGGCGACCTGGAGGTGGACGAGCATCACACGATGGAAGACGTGGGCATCGTCCTGGGCGAGGCCATCGGCCAGGCCCTGGGCGACAAGCGCGGCATCGAGCGATATGGATTCGTACTTCCGATGGACGAGTGCAAAGCTATGGTTCTCATTGACTTCGGAGGAAGAGCAGATTTCGTATGGAAGGTAGATTTCACCCGGGAATACGTGGGTGACACCCCGACGGAGATGTTCCCGCACTTCTTCAAGTCGCTGTGCACGGCGGCCCGCTGCAACCTCCGCGTGGAAGCCGAAGGCGAGAACAACCACCACCTGGCCGAGTCCGTCTTCAAGGCCTTCGCCAGGGCCCTGCGCCAAGCCGTCCGGCGCAATGTGTTCGACGGCGCCCTCCCCTCATCCAAAGGAACGCTATGATCGCCATCATCGACTATGACATGGGCAATCTCCGATCGCTGGAGAACGCCCTGGACCGGCTGGGCGCGACTTACTGCGTGACGGCAGACCCGGAAACCATCCGCCGGGCGGACAAGGTCATCCTGCCGGGCGTGGGCCACGCCGGACTGGCGATGGACAATCTCTTGGAGCGCGGGCTTCCCGCCGTCATCCGCTCCCTGCGCCAGCCCGTGCTGGGCATCTGCGTGGGGATGCAGGTGCTGTGCCGAGACAGCGAAGAAGCCCCCGGAAAGGCCTGCCTGGGCGTTTTCGACGCCCACGTGCGCCGTTTCTCCCCCGCCCCCGGCTGCAAGGTCCCGCATATGGGCTGGAACGACCTGGGGAACCTGGAAGGCAAGCTGTTCAAGGATATGACCTCGGGCGCGTACGTGTATTTCGTCCATTCCTACTATGCCGGCCTGTGCCCGGACACCGTCGCGACCTGCCGGTATGCCGGCGTGATGTTCAGCGCCGCGCTGCGCTACGAGAACTTCTACGGGACGCAGTTCCATCCGGAAAAGAGCGGTTCCGTGGGCGAACAGATCCTGAAAAAGTTCCTTGCGATATGATCGAGATCATTCCGGCCATCGACATCATCGGCGGCAAATGCACGCGGCTCTCCCAGGGAGACTATGCCACACAGAAAGATTACGGCGGCGACCCGGCCGAATGGGCCCGGGCCTATGCCGATTGCGGCGTCCGGCGGCTGCACCTCGTGGACCTGGAAGGGGCCAAGGCCTCCCAGCCCAAGAACCTCCGCACCCTGGAGGAAATCGCCTCCCTGGGCCTCCTGACGCTGGAATGGGGCGGTGGCATCAAGGACGACGGGGCCCTCGCATCGGTCTGGGACGCGGGCGCCGACGAGGCCATCATCGGCAGCATTGCGGCGAAGGAACCGGCGCGGATGACGGCCTGGCTGGCGCGCTGGGGCGCCCGGGTCATCCTCGGGGCCGATGTCCGCGACGGCAAGGTCGCCGTGAGCGGCTGGCTCGAGGACAGCGGCATCGGCCTGGACGAACTCATCCAGACCTTCCTGCCGGCCGGCCTGAAGCGGGCCATCGTCACGGACATTTCCCGCGACGGAATGCTGCAGGGGCCGTCCTTCGACCTTTACAAGGGGTTGCAGGAGCGGTTTCCGGACCTGACGACAATCGTCAGCGGCGGCGTGTCGTCCCTGGACGACGTGCGCCGCGCGGACGAAATGGGCCTGCCCGGCATCATCGTGGGCAAGGCCATCTATGAGAACCGTATCACGCTCAAAGACTTAGCGAAATGCTTGCAAAACGGATAATCCCCTGCTTGGACGTCAAGGACGGCCGCGTGGTCAAAGGAATCAACTTCCTGGGCCTGCAGGACGTAGGCGACGCCGTGGAACTCGGCCGCCGCTATGCCCTGGAAGGGGCCGACGAACTCGTGTACCTGGACATCAGCGCCACGCTGGAAGGCCGGAAGACCTTCGCGGAACTGGTCGCCAGGGTCGGGGAGGCCGTCAACATCCCCTTCACCGTGGGCGGCGGCATCCGGAGCCTGGACGACGCGTCACGCCTGCTGGACGCCGGAGCCGACAAGATCACCTTGAACAGCGCCGCCATCGCCCGGCCGGAGCTCATCGGCGAGATCGCCGCCAAGTACGGCCGGCAGTTCGTCGTGGTGGCGATTGACGCGAAATCGTGCCCGGACGGCCTCTGGCACGCGACTACGCACGGCGGGAGCCGCCCCTCCGACAAGGAACTCTTCTCCTGGGCGCGGGAAGCCGAAGACCGCGGAGCCGGTGAAATCCTGTTCACGTCGATGGACCACGACGGCACCCGCAGCGGCTATCCCTGTGACGTTTACGCGGCGCTCTCCGACAGCCTGGGCATTCCCGTCATCGCGTCGGGCGGCGCCGGCAGCGTGGCGGACATTGCCGCCGTCCTCACCGAGGGCAAGGCCGACGCGGCCCTCGCCGCCAGCATCTTCC
>CAMNGM010000034.1 GCA_946538425.1 uncultured Bacteroidales bacterium
TCTTCTGGGGCGAGGTGATCCTCGCGGACTTCGGCGACGTGGACAAGTCCCTCGCTCCGGCGGAGGATCTGTTCACCAACGTCGCGGACTTCAAGGGCATCCAGGACGACTACAGCCATCTGACCGACGTGCAGCGCGCGGCGGTGGAGCGTTTCGTGTCCCATTTCCGGGACCGCAACGGCCGCCTCACCGTGAAGCTGGACACGGACGACAGCACCGTGAAAGCCCGGTTCCTCCAGGTGTGGAACATCCTGTACCCCCTCTATACGGATTTCCGGAAACGCCTGCAGGAGAAGGGAATGGCCTACGAAGGGATGGTGTACCGCGACCTCGCCGCCCGGCTCAAGGGCGGGGAGTCCGTCGTGGACGTCCTCGCGCCCGTGTTCCCCGGGACCCGGCGCTTCGTGTTCATCGGCCTGAACGCCTTGAACGAGTGCGAACTCACCGTCCTGCGGCGGATGCGGGACGCCCGCGTCGCCGAGTTCTGCTGGGACTATGTCTCCCCGTGGGTGACCGACCGGAAGAACAAGTCCTCCGTCTTCATGGCGGAGAACGTCCGCGAATTCCCGGCTCCCTTCCAAGTGGATCCCGACGGCCTCCCGACGCCGCAGTTCCACGTCGTGAGCGTCGCTTCCTCCGCCGGCCAGGCCAAGTTGGCCCCGGAGATCCTCCGCCGTTCCGACACGTCGAACCCCGTGGAAACCGCCTTCGTCCTTCCGGACGAGAACCTCCTGATGCCCCTGCTCGGGTCCATCCCGTCCGAGTACGAGAGCATCAACGTGACGATGGGATGCCCCCTCACGGGCGGTGCCATCTACTCCCTGATGGCCTCCGTGGCCGCGATGCAGCAGCGCCTCCGGGAAAAGGCCGGCGGCTGGTACTTCTACCACCGGGAAGTCCGGTCCATCTTCTCCAACAGCCTCTTCCGCGCCGTCCTGACCCCGGAAGAGGAGGCCGTGGTGAAGGCTGTCAAGACCGGGGCCAAGTACTACATCCCCCAGGAGGACCTCCAGGGCGGACCCCTGCTGGACCGCCTCTTCCGGCCCGTCGTGCGTGCGCCCAAGGAACCCTCCCGGGAACAGAACCGGCACATCGCCGGCTATCTTTCCGATGTGGTGAGCTACATCGGGTGGAAACTCCGCGGCGTGGAGTCCGCGCTCCTGGAGCTGGATTTCGCCAAGCGTTACCTCCAGTCCCTGAACCTGCTCTCCGATATCGACCTGGACATCCTCCCGGCCACCTGGCTGCATCTGCTGGACGAACTCCTCTCCGGGGAGGCGGTCCCGTTCCGCGGCGAGCCGCTGGAAGGGCTGCAGGTGATGGGCCCGCTGGAAACCCGCGCGCTGGATTTCCGGAACCTCGTCATCTTCTCCGCCAACGAAGGCTCGTTCCCGCGCCGGAGCAGCAGCGCCTCCTTCATCCCGCCCGAGCTCCGCAAGGGCTTCGGCCTGCCCACGTACGAGTACCAGGACAGCGTTTGGGCCTACTACTTCTACCGGATGATCCAGCGGGCGGAGCACGTCTGGCTCGTCTATGACAGCCGGACGGAAGGCCTCAAGACGGGGGAGGAAAGCCGATATATCAAGCAGTTGGAGTATTACTACCAGGTTCCCCTGGAGCGGTTCGTCGCGACCGCGGGCATGCAGCTCACCCCCCTGGAGGACGAGATCCGCAAGACTCCGGAAGCCATCGACGCCATCCGCGGCGGCGAACTCTCCGCCTCCTCCCTCCAGAGTTACCTCTGCTGCCCGGCGAAGTTCTACTACCAGTTCATCGAACATCTCCAGCAGGAGGACGAAGTGGCCGAGTCGCTGGACGCCGGCAGCCTGGGCACCGTGTTCCACAGCGTGATGGAGGCCCTGTACCGGCCCCTCTCCCGCGTGACCGTGTCCGACATCGACCGGATCCTGGCCGACCGGAAGGCCCTCAAGTCCCTCGTCCGGGACAAGATCATGGCCGAGATGCAGACGATCGACGTCTCCGGCCGCGACCTCGTCGTGGAGGAAGTCATCCTCGAATATGTCATCCAGACCCTCCGGCACGACCGGCAGCTCCTTGTGGAGGCCGGCTCGCCCGGCTTCGACATCCTGTACCTGGAGCAGCGGATGACCTGCGAATTCGAAGGGTTCCGGCTCAAGGGCTTCGCCGACCGCATCGACTCCTACAAGGACGGTCAGGTACGCATCGTGGACTACAAGACCGGCAAGGTGGAGCAGGAGGACATCGACATCACCGACGACAATGCGGCCGATGTCGTGGAGAAACTCTTCGGCCCCGCGAACCAGGGACGGCCCAAGATCGCCCTCCAGCTGTACATCTACAGCCTGCTCGCGCAGGAGTACGAGAAGACGAAGGGACGCCCCCTCGTGAACTCCATCTACTCGGTCCTGCGAATGTTCACCGACCCCCTCCAGGACCGGCCCCAGAGCCACGAATTCGCCCGGCTCACCCGGGAACGCCTGAAAGACCTCCTGGCGGAGATGACAAACCCGCAGGTTCCGTTCCGCCGGACGGAGGAACTCTCCACCTGCAGCTATTGTGACTTCAAAATGATTTGCGGACGATGATCCAGATCCTGAAAGCTTCCGCCGGGTCCGGGAAGACCTACAACCTGGCGCGTGAATATATCCGCCTGCTGCTGGTGAAGCAGGACCCCCAGGCCTATCGGCACATCCTCGCCGTGACCTTCACGAACAAGGCCACGGACGAGATGAAGCAGCGCATCCTCCAGGAACTCCATACCCTGGCGACCAAGCCCGGGGATTCGCCCTACTACAAGGACTTCGTACCTTCCCTGTTCCCGGACGCGGCCTCGCTCCAGCAGCGCGCTTCGGGGCAGCTGGGCGGCATCCTGCACGATTATTCCGCCTTCGCCGTCTCCACCATCGACAAGTTCTTCCAGCAGACCCTCCGGGCCTTCTCCCGCGAGATCGGCCAGTTCGCCTCCTACCAGGTGGAACTGGACAAGGCCTCGCTCGTGGAGGAGAGCGTGGACCGCATCCTGGACGGACTTACCGAGGCCGACCGCGGCCTCCTGGACTGGCTCACGGACAACGTGAAGGCCTCTCTGGAGAAGGGCGACCGGTTCAACCTGGAACCGCCCCTCAAGGAGATGGCCGTGAACCTCAAGTCGGGGGACCACGAGGAGGCCGTGCGCCGCTTCGGCATCGACGAAGGGAAAGTCTATTCCAAGGAACACCTCGCCGCGGTCCGCAAGGGATGCGACGCCCTGGCCAAGGACTATCTGACGGCGGTGAAAGCGGCCGCCGATGCGGTCCTGGACGTGTTCAAGCGGGAAGGCATCGACCCGGCGGAAACGAACCGCGGCTTCATGAAGCAGCTCTACGGGTATCAGAAACTGACTCCGCGCGACACCGTGGAACCGCCCACCGCCGCTTTCATGAAGAATGCGCCCGACTCCACCAAGTGGTTCGCCAAGTCCAAGGACAAGTACCGCCTGCAGCTGGAAGGCAGCCTGGAAGGGCCGCTGGAGGATTTCTGCAACCTTTTCGGCGACCGGTACAAGGAATACCGGACGGCGCTCCTGATCCGCAGCCAAGTCTATGGGCTGGGCATCGCCGGCGAGCTCCGGAAGGCCTTCGACGAAGTGCAGCGGGAGGAGAACGTCATCTCCATCGACGACTCCAACACCATCCTCAAGGACATCATCGACGGCTCCGACGCCCCCTTCGTGTACGAGAAGCTGGGAGTCCGGTTCGAGGACTTCCTCCTGGACGAGTTCCAGGACACCTCCTCCGTGCAGTGGGAGAATTTCCGGCCCCTGCTCGGGAACAGCGAGGCCGGCGGCTTCGACAACCTCGTCGTGGGAGACGTGAAACAGTCCATCTACCGCTGGCGCGGGTCGGACTGGAAACTGCTGGACGGCGGCCTGCAGCGGGACTTCGGCCTTCCGAAGGACGCGGCGCGCGTGCTGGACGACAACTATCGCACCTGCCACGCCATCGTGGACTTCAACAACCGCTTCTTCGCCTATGCGGCGGAGCAGCTGGACGGCCTGCTGGGCGGGGAGGACATCCGCCGCATCTATGCCGACGTGGCGCAGCATCCCCGTTTCCGGGATCCGGCTCCGGGTTCGGTGGACGTGCAGTTCTGTGACGACCGCGACGCCGAGCTGGACGCCATCCTGGACACGATCCGGCAAGTCCGCGAGGCCGGCGCCCTGTACGGGGACATCGCCATCCTGGTCCGCGGCAATGCCGAAGGGGCCGAAATCGCCGCCCGGCTCGTTGCGGAAGGCATTCCCGTCGTCTCCGACGATTCCCTGTTCGTGAAATCCTCCGTGACGGTGCGCCGGCTCGTGTCCCAGCTCTCGCTGGTGGACAGCCCCGACTCGCCGGGCCACGCTTCCGTCGCGGGCTTCCTGGCTCGGGAGATGAAGATCCGCATCCCGGACCACTACCATTCCTTGACCGAACTCGCGGAGTCGCTCCTCCGCGGCCTCCGGGAAGCGGAACCGGACACCTTCGACGCGGAGATTCCTTATGTGCAGTCCTTCATGGACTATCTCCTGGACTGGACCGCCTCCCGCGGCAACGACCTCGCCGCCTTCCTTCGCGACTGGGACGGGGCCGATCCGAAGATCGCCTCCCCGGATTCCGGCGCCTCGGTGCGCGTGATGACCATCCACAAGTCCAAGGGGCTGGAGTTCCCGTATGTCATCTTCCCCTTCGCGGAGAAGGTCACCCTGTTCAAGCCCTCCGCCTACTGGTGCCGCCCCGACGTGGACGGGAAACCCATCGCGGACGTGGCCGACGGCGTGTATCACGTGGAATTGAGCGGCACCTCCGAAGATACGCTTTTCGCCGGGGACTACCGCCGCGAGCGGCAGTTGCAGATGATCGACAACATCAATGTCTTCTACGTGGCCCTCACCCGGCCCAAGTACGGGCTCAAGATCATCGCCAAATCCCCGACCGGGAAGGTCCTGGATGCGGTCCGGGACGGAAAAGAGGTGGAATGGAAGAACCTCTCGCAGATCCTGTACGGGTTCGTGAAGTCCCTGGATTACCGGGAAGGAACCCTCTATGACTTCGCTTCCTTGAAGCGGAAGGCGGCGACGGCGAAACCGCTCGCCGTGGGCTATCCTTCCTTCGAGGCGGGGGAGCGTGGCCGCCTGAAGTTCAGCCGCGACGCGGCCGACTACTTCGGCCCGGACGGCCTGGTCGGCCCCGACGCCTCCAACCGCCTCCGCGGTCTCGTCCTGCACGACATCCTCGCCTCGGTCACGGTGCCCGGCGACCTGCCCCGCGCCGTGGACCGCGCCGTCGCCTCCGGCGAACTGCCGCAGGCGGACCGCGACCGCACACTGGCCTTCCTGGAGGCGGAAATCGCCTCCGTGGCCGCCCGCGGCTGGTTCGCGGAGAGCGGTGTCGAGGTCTTGAACGAGGCGCCCCTCCTCGGGCCGGACGGCGCCGAGGTCCGGCCGGACCGCGTCGTCCTCCGCCCCGACGGCTCCGCCACCGTCATCGACTACAAGTTCGGCCAGCCCGACAAGAAGTACCTGGACCAGGTCCGCGGCTATATGGACCTGTACCGCGCGCTGGGGCACAGTCCCGTGACGGGCACCCTCTGGTACATCCGTGAGAACGGGGAGGACGAGTTCGTGGAGGTGCGGTAGCTCCGCTGCGCATACACACAAAAAAGGGCCCCGGCTGACGCCGAGGCCCGATTTGTAACCGGTCAGGACCGGTGGGGCGTTAGAAGTTCTTCGGAGCGGCCGTGGCGGACTGGGTCTTGTTTTCGCCACCCAGGCTCCAGGAGATGCCCTTTTCCATGTTCTTCGCATTGTAGTCCGCAAACTCGGCCGGGATGTTGCCGGCGTTGGTGTTGTATTCATTCTGCGGATACGGGATGCGCTGGATGATGTTGCCCACGCTCACGCCGGAGCTGGCGCTCACGGCCGGATAGGTGAGGATCTTGGAGGCGTAGTCCGGATAACCGGTACGGCGCTGCTCGGCCCAGGCCTCGACGGAGTTCGGGTACAGGGCGATCCACTTCTGGACCATGATGCTGCGCAGCTGCTCTTCCTTGTTGGAACCGAAGGCAGGCAGGGCGGCGATGTAGGCGTTCTGCTCGTCGGCGCTGATGGTGTTCTTGCCGCCGGAACGGGTGACGAACACGCCGATCTCATCCATGGAAGCCTTGATGGCCTGCTTCCACAGGTCCTCGGCATTGCCGGAAATCCAGCCGCGGAGGGCAGCCTCGGCCTTGAGGAACAGGGCCTCGGAGTAGGAGCTGTAGCACCAGGAGAGGTTCTCGTTGCCGGCGCCGCTGTAGTGGAACAGACCGTTCACGTCGTACATGTTCAGGCGGGCAAAGGACTTCTGGCCACCGTGCTCGGTGACGACGGTGCGCTCGGTATCGGAGGTGTAGTCGAAGGGATAACCGTCCCAGTTGCTGTTGCCAGCCGTGGCCGCATCGGTACCGGGCAGGAAGAAGAAGGCGCGGCGGGGATCCACGACGCCGGTCTTGTAACCCTTGTTGGTACCGTTCATCATGTCCATGAAGTCGCAGTTCGTGAAGGTGTTGGACCAGTCGTTGAAGGTACGGTCGTAGTAGTCGCCCCAGACACCGGTGTCGCAGCTGATGCGGGCGTAGTCGGACGGGCTGTCGAAGCAGCCGCCGGCGGCCGCCACGAAGTCGGCCTTGAACTTGTCAGTCTTGGAGTAACGCATGGAAAGACGCATGATCAGGGTGTTGGCGAACTTCTTCCACTGGTTCCAGTCGTTGTTGAACAGGAAGTCGTAGGCGGCGAAGTCGAACTGGCCGGCCGTGTTGCCGAAAGCGGCGACGTCGGCCTTCAGGCGGCTGATCAGGTCGGCATAGATGTCCTCGACCTTGCTGTACGGGAGGGTGGTACCCTTGCCGGCGCCGAATTTGCCCTCGGCGTCGAAGTAAGGGGCGTCACCGTGACGGTCGATCACGCGGAGCCAGAGGACGACGTTCCACACGTCGTTGGCGGCCTTGATGCACTTGTACTCGGCCTGGTCACCGCAGATTTCGTCGATGAGCCAGTATTCCTGGAGACGGTCCGTGTAGAAGTCGCGCCAGTAAATGTCGCCCCAGCCGGCGTTGTAGCGCCAGAAGTCGGTCCAACCGAGGCCCTGGGCGAAGTAGTGGGCGTACATGTCGTCGTTCAGGTTGAAGTTACGCTGGTGGTCGTTGGAGGAACCGTTGTACAGCGTACGGCCGAAGATGTACATCGGCTGGGCGGAGTCCATGGTAAGACCCGTGGTGGGTTTGTTCATCTCATCGAACTTGGCGGTGCAGGATGCCAGGGCGAGAAGAGCAAGGACAGGTATGATAAACTTTTTCATATTCAAGTTCTCCCTTTAATTAGAAACCGATGTTGATGGCGACACCGAAGTTGCGGGTGGCCGGATACGGGCACAGGTCAAAGGCGGTAGCCATGAGGGAATTCTCCGTGAGGGCGCCGTCCGGGGTGGTTCCCGGGGTGTGCTTGAGGAAGTAGAAGAGGTTGGAACCCACGGCGGAAACGCGGATGTTGTTCACATAGCCGCCGAAGGCGCGGTCCAGGAACTTCTTGGGGATGCTGTAGCCGAGGGAAAGCTCGCTCAGCTTCAGGTAGGAAGCGTCATAGACGCACTCTTCCATCGGGATGTTGTTCCAGAAGTTCTCGGCGGTCACTTCCTCCTTGTTCACGGAACCATCCGCAAGGACACCGGCGATGACGCGCTTGCTGCGGTCGGCGGTGCGGAGACCGGTACCGCTGTGCAGGGTCATGTACTCCGTGGCGGAATACAGGCTGCCGCCCTTCTGGAAGGAGAACAGGGCGTTGAGGGCGATGCCCTTCCAGGAGAAGTTGAGGCCGAAGGAACCGGTGAAGTCCGGAGCCACGCTGGCGATCTCCTTGTTGGATTCGATCACGGGAAGACCGTTCCTGCCGATGACCTTGTTGCCCTTGTCGTCGTACTTGTAGCCGGTACCGACCAGGGTGCCGATCTCGCGGCCCTCGATGGCATAGACGGTGCCGTCGCCGCTGGAGGAGAAGTTGATGTTACCGAGGGAGTAGCGGTCCATGTCGATGCCCATCTCGGCGTTGTGGTAGAGCTCGAGTACCTTGTTCCAGTTCTTGGCGAAGTTGAAGGTGGCGCCGAAGGTGACGTCGCGGGTGCGGACGAAGTCGGCGTTGAGCTGGAGCTCGATACCCTGGTTCTGGATGTTACCGGCGTTGATCCACTGGCGCTGCACGCCGGAGGAGTACGGGAGGTCGATGCGCATCACCTGGTTCACCGTGTTGGAGTGATAGTAGGTGAAGTCGAAGCCGAGACGGTTCTTGAAGAAGTGCCACTCGGTACCGAGTTCCCAGGAAGTCACCATTTCGGGCTTCAGGTTGGCGTTCGCGCGGGTGGTCGGGTAGGTGATGTAGTTGAGGTCGTTGATGCCGCTGGCGGTGCCCAGCAGGGTCATCAGCTGGTAAGGATCGGTATCCTTACCCACCTTCGCCCAGGAAGCGCGGATCTTGCCGTAGTCCAGGATGTCCTTGTTGTAGCTCACGCCCATCTCATCGAGCATGCCGGTGAGGAGGTAGGAGAGGCTCACGGACGGATAGAAGTAGCTGCGGTTCTCGGCCGGGAGGGTGGAGGACCAGTCGTTACGGGCGGTCACGTCCAGGAAGAGGAAGTTCTTGTAACCGAGGTTCGCGAAAGCGTACAGGGACTGGATCTCCTTCTCGTAGATGTCGTTGTAGGTGTCGCTGTCCAGCTGTCCGGCACGGATGTAGTAAGCGCCGGAGAACGGGATGTTCTTGGCATCGGCCCGGAGGACCTCGTTCTTGTAGTGCATGATGTTGCCGCCCACGCTGGCGCCGAAGTCGAAGTCACCGAACTTGTTGTTGTAGGAGAGGAGGCCTTCGAGGTTGTTTTCCATCGTGGTGGACTTCCTCATGGAGAATTCGGGCCAGTTGAAGCCGGAAGTGTCGTACAGGCGGGTGTTCTTTTCCGTCGTGCCTGCCCAGGTGAGACCTTCCTTCACCTTGAAGGTGAGGTTCTTCATGAGGTTGACGGTGAGCGTGCCCACGCCGAAGAACTTGTTCTGGACGTCGCCGTTCACCAGGTTGTTCTGGATGAAGTAGGGGTTCTGGCAGTTCGGGCTCACCTTGTACCAGTTGACCTGGGCCTCGGCGCCGGCACCGGCGGCCGCGGCGTTGGCGTCGAGCCAGTGCTCGGCGAGGTCGGAGATCTTGATGCTGCGGGGCATGGTGAGGATGGCGTAGGAGGAACCGTAAGCACCACGGGCCTGGCGGTTGTTACCGGCGGTGTTCACGTAGTTGGCCTTCACGTCCAGCTTGAGCCAGTCGGTGAGCTTGTTGCTGGTGACGAAGTCCACGCTCGTGCGCTTGATGTTGGAGGTCTTCACCACGGAGTTGGTGTTGTCGTAGCCCAGGGTGAGACGGAACGGGTTGTCCTTTCCGCCGCCGGCGAGGGTCACGTTGTTGCTCTGGCTGTTACCGGTCCGGTAGAATTCCTTCCAGGGGTTCTCGGTGCCGATATAGGAGATCTGGGAGGAACCGTCCCACCAGTTATCCTTGGTGGTGGAGGCGCTCATTTCTTCGCCCCAGGAACCGGTGGCCTGCTTGTCATACTTGCCCAGGGTACCCTGGCCGTAGATGTTCTGCAGGGCGGGGAAGTAGGTGACGGGAGACCAGGTGAACTTGCCGTTGTAGGTGACACCGATCTTTTCCTGGCCCTTGCCGCCCTTCTTGGTGGTGATGAGGATGACACCGTTACCGGCGCGGGAACCGTACAGAGCGGCGGCAGTTGCGCCCTTCAGCACGGAAACGCTCTCGATGTCCTCGGGGTTGATGTCGAACGCACCGCCCTGGTGGTCGATGGAGCCCCAAAGACCGGCCTGGTCGGCACCGGGCATACCGCCGTTGTCGTAAGGAACGCCGTCCACGACATAGAGCGGGGAGTTGTTGTCGGAAAGGGAGGAGTTACCACGGAGGACCACACGGGTGGATCCGCCGGCGCCGGTCGCGGAGTTGTTGATCGCCAGACCGGCCACCTTGCCCATGAGGGCGTCGGTGAGGGTGACGCCGCCGCCGCGGGTCAGTTCTTCGGACTTGACGTCCTGCACTGCGTACCCCAGGGATTTCTTCTCACGGGAGATACCGAGGGCGGTCACGACGACCTCGTCCAGCAGTTCGCTGTCCTCCTTGAGGACGATGTTCGCGGGAGTGCCGTCAAAGACGTACTCGACGCTGGCGTAGCCGATGCAGCTCACCTGGATGGTGGCACCGACGGGGACATTGTTGATCGTGTAGGAACCGTTGACGTCCGTGATGGCGCCATTGTTGGTTCCGGCCACGACGACGCCCGCACCGATGACGGGACCGATATTGTCGGTGACAGTACCGGTAGCCGTGCGGTTCTGGGCATTGGCGACCCAAGCCACGGAGACAAGGATCACCGTCAGCAAGGCTGATTGAAGCTTTTTGAACATAAAGGTTATAGTTAAAATGGTTGTTGGTTTTTCGTTTCGTGCGTCTTTTGTGTATGGCTTCTTCAAAAAAGCGAACAAATGTATACTTTTTTTCGTTTCGTTGTCCTCGAAAATGCCTATATTTGTCCGATTCTAATATTGAGAGAGCGTCTATGGAAGCGAACGAGAATACCATCAAACTGTATTACAATACCGAAGTCGAGAAACTGGCGATGCCGGAGTACGGCCGCAACATCCTCAAGATGGTGGAACAGATGAAGGCCATCGAAGACCGCACGAAGCGGTCCGAGCAGGCCCGTGCCATCGTGAAGGTGATGGAGACCCTGAACCCGCAGGTCCACCAGCAGGAAAACTTCGAGCAGAAACTCTGGGACCACCTGTACATGATCGCCGGATACGACCTGGACATCGACGCACCCTATCCCGCGCCGGTGCCGGAGTTCGTGAACAGCCGTCCGGAGAAGATTCCCCTGAACACCCGGCCCATCAAGGCCCGCCACTACGGCCGAAACATCGAGAGCATCATCGACCTCATCGCCAGCGAACCCGACGGCGAAGTGAAGACCGCGATGATCCGTTCCCTCGCCATCTACATGCGGCAGCAGTATCTGATCTGGAACAAGGACACCGTGGCCGACGAGACCATCTTCGCCGACATCGAACGCCTTTCCGGCGGCCGTGTGAAAGTCCCCGAGGGACTGGAGCTCTCCAAGATCGACGCGAACGCCAATTACTCCCGTCCGGGGATGAACATGGGCTTCAACCGGGGCGGCAACAACGGCGGCAAGAAGCAGTGGGTCAATTACAAGAAGAACGGCAAGAAGAAATGAAACTGAAACGTCCCTCCGCCTATTGGGCAGAACTCGACGAGAAGCGGCGGTCCGAATACCGGATCGTCGCCGCCGTCCTGCTGGGTATCTTCACCCTCTTCACCGCCATCGCGGTGGGGTCGTATTTCTTCACCTGGAAGCAGGACGCCAGCCTCCTGTCTGAGCCGGACCTGATTGGCGGCGACGTCGCCGTCTCCAACGCCGGTTCCAAACTGGGCTTCCGCTGGGGCCGCTTCCTCGTCACGCGGAGCTTTGGCCTCGCCGCGCTCGGCCTCGTGGCCTTCCTCGTGGCGTGGACCCTCAGCCGCGCCGTTCCCAAGCTCCGGATTCCCCTGGGCAAGTGGTTCGTCTATTCCTTCACGGGAACGTTCGTCGGTTCCTGGCTGCTGGCCCTGGTCAGCCGGCTGGCCGGCTGGGAGACGCTGTTCGGCGGCGGCCTCGGCGGCCGCGCGGGCGGCGCGCTCGTGGACGGATGCATCAACCTCGTGGGCTTTGTCGTCACGACCATCGCCATCCTGGCCCTCGCGGGCCTGTGGCTCTATTTCCTCACGGGCGGCTTCAAGTCCCTGACGGGGGAGGAGGCCGGAGCGGAAGAGATTCCCGGTCAGGCCGGGAATGACGAGCCGGAACCGGTGGTTCGACAAGCTCACCAACCGGTCCCTGAGCCTGTCGAAGGGCCGGAACCGGTGGCTCGACAAGCTCACCAACCGGCCCCTGAACCTGTCAAAGGGCCGGAACCCGAGTCCGACCCTGAACCCGTCCGGGTTTCGCAGGTTTCCACGCCGCGTCCCGAGGAGATCACGACGGAGCCGGGACCCGCTGCGGACGAAGGAACCTTCACCGTGGAGACGGACGACACCCTGGACCAGAAGGTCCGGGAGCCGCTCCCGCGCATCGACAACCGCGCCGACCTTCCCCGGTACAAGTTCCCGCCCCTGGACATCCTGGGCGACTACCTGAGCGCCCGGCACGAGCCTTCGCAGGACGAGCTGAACCGCAACAACAACAAGATCCGCGCGACCCTCGCCAGCTACAAGATCCAGGTCAAGGACGTCACCGCCATCGTGGGCCCGACCGTCACCCTGTACAAGGTGTACCCGGCCCCGGGCGTGAAGATCGCCTCCATCAAGATGCTGCAGGACGACATTGCCATCTCCCTGAACGCCAAGGGCGTGCGTATCGTCACCCTGTCGGATTCCGTGGGCATCGAGGTGGCGAACGACACCCCGTCCATCGTCCCGCTCAAGCAGCTGCTCAACGACGACTCCTACCGCAACAGCAAGGCGGAACTCCCGGTCGCCATCGGCTATACCATCTCCCAGAAGGTCAAGGTGTTCGACCTCGCCGACGCCCCGCACCTGCTGGTGGCCGGCGCCACCAAGCAGGGCAAGTCCGTGGGCCTGAACGTCATCGTGTCCTCGCTCCTGTACGCGAAGCACCCGTCGGAGCTCAAGTTCGTCTTCATCGACCCGAAGATGGTGGAGTTCTCCGCTTATGCGAAGCTCCTGAACCACTACCTCGCGGTGCTGCCGACGGCGGCCGACGAGCAGGACGAGCGGGACCAGGCCATCGTCAAGAACGCGAAGAGCGCGGCCGCCATCCTCCAGTCCCTGTGCGTGGAGATGGACGACCGGTACGCCCTCCTGAACAAGGCCGGCGTGAACAACATCAAGCTGTACAACGACAAGTACCGCGACCGTCACCTGCTTCCGACCGAAGGCCATCGCTTCCTGCCCTACATCGTCGTCGTCATCGACGAGTACGCGGACCTGACGATGTCCGTCGGCGCCGGTCCCGAGTCCAAGGCCGTCGCCCGGAGCATCACCACCTCCGTCATCCGCCTGGCCCAGAAGGGCCGCGCGGCGGGCCTGCACGTGATTCTCGCGACCCAGCGTCCGACCGTGGACGTGATCACCGGCCTGATCAAGGCGAACTTCCCGATGCGCATCGCATTCCGCGTGACCTCCCGCATCGACTCCTCCACCATCCTGGACCAGCCCGGCGCCGACAAGCTCATCGGCCGGGGCGATATGCTGCTTTACAGCGGCGTGGAGATGGAACGCATCCAGTGCGCCTTCATCGGCAATGACGAGATCGCCGCGCTCACGGATGCCGTCGGGAAACAGATCGGCTACCAGAAATCCTACAATACTCCGTACTACCTGCCCGAGCCCGCCCCCGAGGAAGGGGACGAAGGCGGCGGCGGAATGGTGGATATGAAGCAGCTGGACGAGCGTTTCGAGGAGGCCGCCCGCCTCATCGTCACGAGCCAGCGCGGCTCCACTTCCGACCTCCAGCGCCGGCTTGGCATGGGTTATGCAAAAGCAGGCAGGGTGATGGACCAGCTCGAAGCCGCCGGCATCGTGGGACCGCAGAACGGTTCCAGGCCGCGCGAAGTCCTGGTGAAGGACTTCAACGAACTGGACCAGATCCTGAGCCACTTTATGAACGGAGAACAATGAGAAGATTTGTCACAGGCCTCGCGGCCATCCTCCTGTCCCTGAACGCGTTTGCGCAGGGCGGCATCCCCATCCTGGACCGCGTCCCGGGCCACCGGGTCCTGTTCCACTATACCTACAGCCTCTCCCAGGGCGGCCGGCCGATGACCCAGGTCACCGACGGCGACGTCGTCGTGGAGGACAACGCCTACCTCCTTTCGGGCCTCGGCCTGGAAGTGCGCAGCGACGGCACCACCCGCTGGAGCCTGGACCGCGCCGCGGAGGAGCTCCTCATCGAGACCGTGGAGAAGGAGGACCTCTTCACCAATCCGGCCCTGTTCATCAGCTCCTACAAGGGCTATATGGACAAGATCCGCGTGAACGGCTCTTCCTCCAATTCCCTGGACGTCACGCTCGTCCTGGACGAGGAGACGTCCGCCCGCTTCGTCCTCAAGAACATCGTCTTCGAGGAGAAGCAAGGAAAAAGCGACTTCACGCTGAACGTGAAATCGCTTCCCGATTCGTATGTGATCACCGATCTCCGGTAGATTCTTTCAGAATGACATATCAGTCTGCGTGATTGCGTACGCAGCGCACGGAAAGGGCCAGTGAGCCCTTTTCTGCGTATGTGGAGCGCACTTCGTTCTCTTCCACGTGGATGTAACGGTAGGCGGCCATCCGGCTGTCTTGCTCGGAGACGGTGGCGGTCCAGAAGGCGGCGTAGTCGTACAGGCGCTTGTAGGTGGGGGTGGTGATGGCCGGCAGGGCGTAGCCCGCAGGAATGACCGCGAGGGCGAGGGTGTTCGTCCGATGCACGTCGGGCCAGAATTCCCACATCTTCTTGCTGTTCAGGTAGGCGTCGCACATCAGGGGACCCGCGTCCGTGCCCAGGGATTCCCATTCCGCGTCGGTGGGAAGGCGCCAGCCTTCGGGGCAGGCTTCCTTCGCCTCGTTCCAGGTGTAGTAGCGGCCGAGCGGATAGGAGGTGACGTCGGCGTTCTCATAGGCGAGGCCGGCGCCGGTCCAGGCGAGGTTGTTGCGGAACCAGTCCAGCTCGCCGATCCGGGTGTAGTAGTACTCGCTTTCGCCCGCCTTGTCGCGGGGGTCGGTGATGTGGCTGTCCCCGGTCCCGATGCCGGTGCCGGTGAGGGTCTTGCCGAGGGCCGGGTCGATGACGATGATCGTCCGGGAGGCCGTGGTCGAGTAGTAGTTGTTGTCCGGGTCGGACACCTGGCAGGTGACGGTGTAGTTGCCCACTTCTTCCACCTTGAGGGTGAAGGTCTCCGCTTCCTGGTATTCTCCCGAGTTCACTTTCCACTTGTAGGTGTACTTCTCCACGCCGGGCTCTTCCTCGGTGTAGAACACGCCATAGGGTTTCAGGGTGAAGGTCTCGCCCGGGCGGGCGAAGGTGGCCAGGTCGAACTCCAGGCCGTAGAGATAGGGTTTGACGACGGTCTCTTCCTCTTTTTTCTTGCAGGAGAAAGCGGAGAACGCGGCCAGGACCAGGGTTGTATAGAGCAGTAGACGTTTCTTCATAAATGTTTTTGCGTATCCAATCTGCAAATATCGTAATTTTTATCGTAATTTTGTGCAACTATCTTGCCGCAACCGCCTTGGAAATGAAAAAATCCGTCCTCGCCCTCCTGTCCGCGCTCATCCTGTCCGCCTGCGGCCCGAAAGACCGTTTCATCCAGGTCACCGGCCACGCCCAGGGCGGCGTCTACAGCGTGAAAGTGAACCTCAAAGGCGTCACCGTGTCCCCGGAAGAGATCCGCGATTCGGTGGACGCCATCCTCACCCGCGTGGACACGACCCTTTCCGGCTACAACAAGGGTTCCCTCCTGTCCCGGTTCAACGCCGGGGAGACCATCCGGCCGAACGGCCTGTTCCTGGAGATGTACCGGGTCGCTTACGGCTGGTACGAGCGGTCGGGCGGCGTGCTGGATTTCGCGGCCGGCCCGCTCTTCGATGCGTGGGGGTTCGGCTTCAAGTCGGGCGAAATGCCCGCGGACGAGGCCGTGGCGGCGATCAAGGCGTCCTGCGGAATGGGCCTCCTGAAACCGTCGATGGCCCCGCGCGCGGACGGCACGCTGTCGGTGCGCGACGTGCGCCGGGACGGGACGGATGCGCCGGTCGTGCTGAACTACAACGCCGTCGCGCAGGGCTACACCTGCGACCTGGTGGCGGCCTACCTCTATTCCATCGGCGTGAAGGATATGCTCGTGGACATCGGCGAAATCTGGTGCGACGGGCACAATCCCTCCGGAGGACCGTGGAATGTGGGCGTGGACCGGCCCTATGACCGGCCGACGGACGGAACCGACACGGTAGGCGCGGAACTGGACGGTGTCTGGTCCTCTTCCCTCGCTCCCGCCGGCATTGTCACCTCCGGCAACTACCGCAAGTTCTATGTCCGCGACGGCCGCAAGTACGCGCATTCCATCGACCCGCGCAGCGGCTATCCCGTGGATCATAACCTCCTGAGCGCCACCGTGGTGAGTCCCGACGGCGCGGCCGACGCGGACGCCCTCGCGACCTGGTGCATGGTCGTCGGCCTGGACGCCGCCCGCGAACTGGTCCTGGGCCTGGACGGGGTGGAGGTCTATCTCATCTACACCGCGGAGGACGGCGCGATGACCGAATGGGCCTCTCCGGGCTTTACATTGACGAAATAACCTCCAGGATCCAGACCAGGGTCCGGCACAGCCAGTCCGTGGCGAGGAGGAGGAATCCGGGGCAGCAGTGGATGCCCCGGAGCGCGAGCGTCGCCACCGCGGAGCCCATCAGCAGGGTGGTGAAGGGCAGGGCGACGAGATTCGTCAGGAGGAAGTAGGTCGGGAAAGAATGGAACCGGAACCAGGCGAGGGGACCGGTGAACACCTGGCAGGAGATGGACAGGGCGGCGGCCTCCCAGATTTTCCGGATCGGGTCGATGCGGGGGCCTTTCGGATACCAGCCCTCCAGGACCGGGAAGAGCAGGAAGATGCCCGCCATCGCCAGGTAGGACAGTTGGAAGCCCGTGGAGGTGATGGCCGACGGGGTGATGACGAGCTGGATCAGGAGGGCCGTGGAGAGGACGCGGAGCGGGTCCCGCGGCCGGCAGGCGATGCGGGCGGTCTCACCCAGGAAGATGAACAGGAAGGCCCGGACGATGGAAGGGGAGGCTCCGGTCATCAGGGTGAACAGGCCGGCGGCGAGGACGATGAGCGCGTAGCGGAAACGGCGGGCGTGCGGGCTGTTTCCGAGCGGCCACAGGAGCCGCGAGAGGAGGAGGTAAAGGATGCCGATGTGCAGCCCCGACAGGGCCAGCAGGTGCGCCCCGCCGCTTTCGCGGAATGCGCGGACGGTGTCCGGCGAAAGCCCGCTCCGGTCGCCGGTGAGCAGCGCCTTCAGCAGGGGAGCGGTGCCCTCAGAGGGAAAGGGGATTCCGTCGATGAACGCCCGCAGCCGGTCCGCCCAGGCCGATGTCCACCGCTCCAGGAAGGTTGTCGAGTCCACGCCGGGGAACGCCTCCGCGAAGGCGCAGATGGCGCCGAGCAGCGCGAAGGCGGGGAACAGCAGGCCGCCGCGCTCCGTTTTCAGGACGAGGATGACGAGGCTGGCGAGGACGAGGAGAAGGCCGGTGGAGAGGACCGAAGGGTCCGCGGGAAGGCGCAGCAGAAGGGTCCCGGCCGCGACTCCGGCCGTGAAATGGACTGCCAACGCCTCTATGCCTGCCCGCTCCGCCATTTCCGTCTTTTCTTTTGCGAAAGTAGCGATTATTTTATTAACTTTGCAAGGATTGACCGAAAATTAATTAAAGATTCATACATATGATCATCCTTGTCATCAACTGCGGAAGTTCTTCCATCAAGTACCAGCTCCTCGACATGAAAAACGACGATGTCTTCGACATCATCGCGAAAGGTATCGCCGAGAAGATCGGCCTCCCCGCGGGCATCCTCCAGTATGCCCCGACCGGCCGTGACAAGATTGTGAAGGATATTCCCATTCCCGACCACAAAGTGGGTATGGAACTCATCCTCGCGGCCCTGACGGATCCCCAGACGGGCGTCCTCTCCTCCCTCGAGGACATCGAGGCGGTGGGCCACCGCATCGTCCAGGGCGGCGACTTCT
>CAMNGM010000035.1 GCA_946538425.1 uncultured Bacteroidales bacterium
TAGGCTGGTTGCCTTCCATCACGGCCACGCACGAGTTCGTGGTTCCAAGGTCGATGCCGATAATTTTACCCATGATATTGTTCGATTTAAATTTCAGTTCATCGCCGCCCACCGCGGGCGGCACTGCACTTTCATCGAACATTGTGCCAAAAGCGCCCCTGCTGACAAATTGGCAGGGGCGCTAGCATAAGGCAGGGGCGTTCGTTCGACCGTTCCTCTTCTAAAGGTTGAAACCGGTCACTTCCAGGCCGGCCCGGCCGCACAGGTCCTCGGGCGCGGCCTCGATCCCGATCTCCCGGGTCTCGCCCGGCATCAGCGAGAAGTAGTTGTCGGAGTAGATGACGGGCAGGACCATCTCGCCCGTGGACTTGGAGACCAGCTTCAGCCGCAGCATCAGCGCGGGGATGTCCCCGCTGTTGGTCAGCTTGACCTTCCAGGGTCCGTTCCCGGAGAATGAAGTCTTCACGGAAGCCTTTCCAAGGCTGTTCAGGGCCTGGAGGTTGCCCTCTTCCTTCCCCTGCACATAGAAGTTGGCCGACAGCGGGCTGCCTGCCGCATCCGAGAGTTCCAGCTTCACGTAGTAGACCGGAGTCACATCCTCCGGCACCAGAAGCTTGCCGACGACCGCCGTGCTGTCCTCCGGAAGATCCAGCTCCGCGGTGAACCCGTCCAGGACCTTTCCTTCCATATCCAGCACCGAGACCTTCGCCGTCAGGCCAGCGCGGTCGCCGGCGTGGTAGTTCACGACCTCGACCTCGCGTGTCAGCAGGTTCAGCTGGATATGCAGCGGCTCACAGGCCTTCTTGCAGCCGAAATATGCGCCGGTGGGCTCGAAATAATAGTCATACGTCTGCCAGACCATCGACGGCCAGGCCGGGTGGCTCATCCAGAGCAGCAGGCCGCGGCGGTACTGCCCGCGGGACTCGAACATCGCCCGGTAACCGTCGTAGTTGATCCACTGGGCCAGTTCCGCGAACCGTTTCGCATCGGCCGGCTCCCCGAACGCCCGGGCCAGGAGTTCGTTGAAACTCTCCGCCTGCTGGGCGCTGTTGGCCAGCCGTCCCAGGGTGTAGTCGTGCAGGCCGTACATCGCATTGGGATGGGCGATCGTGTTCACCGGCTCGAGGGCTTCCTCGCCCATCGCCCGGACCAGGTTCTCGTAGTTCATCACGGCCGGCATTCCCATCTCGCTGTGGAACTTGTCGCGGCCGCGGACCCGGAAGTACTCCGCCGGCTTCAGGGCGTTGTACGGACCGCCACCGCTTACGCCGTCCGTCGCAGAATGCGGGATGTAGCACATACCCGGATGCTCCCGGACGACCATCTCCTTCAGGAAGGAGTCGATCTTCTCAGGCGGATAGCCTTCGTTGCGGCCCACGTACAGGCCGATGGAAGGGTGATTCCGGATCCGGCGGACATACTCCTCGGCAACCGCGTTGAAGCGGTCCGGATCCAGCGGGTCGGGACCGTCCCAGGGGTTCGCCAGCCAGAAATCCTGCCAAATCAAGATGCCGTGGCGGTCGCAGGCCTCGTAGAAGGCGCGCTGGCCGGTCATCCCCACCCAGTTGCGGATCATCGTGAAGTTCATGTCGGCGTGATATTTCACGGCTGCGTCGAATTCACGGGCGCGGTAGTTCAGCAGGTGCTCCGGGAAGCCCCAGTTGCCGCCGAAGCCGATGAAACGGCGGCCGTTCACGTACAGGCTCAGGCGCTGCCGATCGTTCCGGCTCTCGAAAGAGTTCGTGAAGCCCGGGAGCGGAACGTAGGGATCCATCGAGAAGTCCATCTGGCGCACGCCGGAGAGGAATTCCTTGGCATCGGAGACGACCCCGTCCGCCGTGAACCGGAAGGAAACCGGATACAAGTTCTGCTCGCCGTAGCCCTTGGGCCACCACAGGCGGGGATGCTGCAAAGCCTGCGGGTCGAAGACGACCTCCCGCTTCTCGCCGGCCTGCAGGTCGACGGGCTCGGACACCGCCAGGTCCCCGAACTTCCATTCCAGCGTGCCGGAAACCGGCTTGTCGCCGTGGTTCACCAGCACGGCCTGTGCAAAGAGGGTGGCCTTCGTGGTGTCCGGCAGCGGAAGCTCCGTCCGCACGAACGGGTCCTCCACGGTGACAGGGCCCGTGTAGGCCAGCCAGATATCGTCATACAGGCCGATGTCACGCCCGCGGACGGTCGGGATCCAGTCCCAGCCGATGGTGGCGTGCATCGTGGGGTTGTCCCCGCCCAGGATGCCGCCGTTGGACTGCGGCGTGTAGGCGGTCTGTTCCTTGACCGTCCCGTAGAACGGATTGTGGACCACCTGCACGGCCAGGACGTTGTCGCCGTCCTGCAGGATGCCGGTCACGTCGAAGTCCGCGGCGCGGAAGGCGCCGTCCACCAGGCCCAGGAAACGGCCGTTCAGGAACACGGCCGCCTGGTAGTTGATTCCCTCAAAATGGAGGAACTGCCGAGGGGTGTCCGGATGGGCCTGGAACACATCCCGGTACCAGAAGTCGCTGCGGAAATAGGAGTCGGAGATGAACAGCTGGTTGTCGGCGAAGTTAGGATGGCCCACGGCGCCGTTGTCCACATAGGACGCGAGCACCGTCCCGGGGACGGTGGCGACCAGCCAAGCCTTGTCGTCAAAGCCCGCCGTCGAGATTTGCTCGCCGGAGAACGGGACCTGCGGGGCGCGCTGCAGCTTCCAGGCACCGCCGGAAAGCAGCTGGCGGGCGCCGTCGCGGGCGGGAGCCGGCTTCGGCACCGCCTGGACGCCGCCCTGCCCGTACACTTCCCACTCGCTCAGTTCGAACGGCTTCCCGTCCTGCGATCCGGCCAGGCACAGGCGGACATAACGGCCTTTCGCCCGGGAAAACTTGATTTCGGACTCCGCCCCTTCGAAGGTGGCGACATCCTTCCACGCCTTCCCGTCCGGGGAAGCCTGGACCGTCGCCTTCAAGGGACCGTTGACCCAGGCAAAGCGCATCTTGTCGAAGGTGGAAGGCGCGCCCAGGTCGATGGAAACCCATTCCTCCTCCGCGCCGGCGCTCTTCCAGGTACTGACGAAACGCGCGTTCGTCAGCACGTCCACGAGCGCGTCGCCCTTGAAGAAGAGCACTTCGTTCACCGGGAAATAGCCGGGAGCGTCCTCAAAATGCAGCTTGTACGCGCTGAAAGCGCCTGACACGGGAAGGGCGAACTCGCAGGGATGGATGAACAGCTTGTTCTCCGCCGCCCGGACCCGGGCGGCGCACACCGGCTTCCACATGCCGTCTTCCGCCTTTCCCTCCACGGTCAGGACCGTCTTCTGGGTCGGGTCCCCGCCTGTGGCGACCAGGATCCGGTCGGCCTCCGGCACGAAGCCGTGGAAGACCAGTTCGAAGTCCACCACGGGGCCGGCGCAGTTGATGCCGGCGTGATTCTGGTCGGTCAGGAAGCCGCCTTCGAAACCGGGAACCGGCTTTCCGTCGCGGAAGACTTCCACCCAGGTGGCGGGTCCGTCGGCATACAGGCCGTCCGTGAGGAGCTGGGCCGTCTGGTTGTAGTCGGCGCTGGAGGAATGCCGGGCGGCGCGCAGCAGCGCGATGTTCCGGTATCCGCCCCCGGGCCGGAGGGTCGGGGAGAAATTCTCGGCAGGATCGCCGGGATAGACGCCGATGCCCAGCGTCTTGGTCCCTTCGTTCCTTCCGCAGGCCGCCGCCAGCAGCAGCGCCAGGAGAGCAAGTGTCTTTTTCATGGGTCCTATTTGTCCAAGTTCTTATCGATCAAGCGGTTCAGGGTTTCTACAGACAGGCCGGTCCGGAGGCCGTCCGGCGCCGTGTGGAGGCAATAGTCCACCAGGCGGTCCACCGTGGAAGTGGCCACGTGCATCCGGGTGTCGGAAGAGGCGTAATAGATGAACACCTTGCCATCCTCGTCGCAGATCCAACCGTTGGAGAACAGCACGTTCATCACGTCACCGATGTACTCGCCGCCTTCGGGGGCCATGAAGAAGCCGGCCGGCTCCGCGATGACGCGCGTGGGATCGTCCAGCGCCGTCATATACAGGTACAGCACGTAGCGGAGGCCGCTGGCGCAGCCGCGCACGCCGTGCGCCAGGTGCAGCCAGCCCTGCGGGGTCTTGATCGGGTGCGGACCTTCTCCGTTCTTGACTTCCTTGATGGTGTGGTAGTGCCTGGCGTTCATGATCTTCTCGTCGGTCACGGCCGCGTGCTCCATCGAATCCACCAGGGCCCAGCCGATGCCCCCCCCGTTACCCGCGTCGATGAAACCATCCTGCGGACGCGTATACAGGGCATACTTCCCATCCACGAATTCCGGATGCAGCACGACATTCCGCTGCTGGCTCCTGGACTGCAAGTCGGGGAGACGCTCCCAGTTCACGAGGTCCTTCGTCCGGGCGATGCCCGCGGCGGCGACGGCCGACGACAAGTCGCCGGGCGCGGCGGCGGGATCCTTCCGCTCCACGCAGAAAATCCCGTAAATCCAGCCGTCCTCGTGCGCCGTCAAGCGCATATCATACACGTTCGTCGCTGGTTCCCCCCACTCCGGCATCGTGATCGGACGGTCCCGGAAGCGGAAATTGTCCACGCCGTTCGGGCTCTCCGCCACGGCGAAGAAACTCTTCCGGTCGGCACCCTCGACGCGGCACACCAGGACATATTTCCCGTTCCACTTGATGGCGCCGCTGTTCATCACGGCGTGGATGCCGAAACGCTCCATCAGGTACGGGTTCGTCGTCTCGTCCAGGTCGTACCGCCAGAAAAGCGGGGCGTGCTCCCCCGTCAGGATGGGATACTTGTAGCGCTCATACACCCCGTTTCCCTCAATGGGCTCATTCTTCCGGGAAAGGAGGTTGGCGTGGCTCTCCTCGAGCCACGCCAGCCTTTGCTTGAAATTCTTCATGGATTTACGGTTTCTCGAACATGATCACATACTCCAGCGGCGCGTTCACGAAGCGGTCCACGTCGGTCCAGCGCTGCGAGGTGGCGGGAATCGGGTCCATCAGGTGGAAGGCCAGGGCGAAGCAGTTGTCACGGACTTCGAAAGTCTTCCCATACACGAACTCGTGGACACCGGGCGTCAGGAACTTGGCGACGCGGCCATTGTCATAGGTGACTGTCATCGTCTTCATGTCCAGCGTGAACTCGTGCTTGCCCTTCGGAATCATATTGAAGAACCGGGACAGGTCCTCGCCCGTCGCTTTCCAGGTGTAATTCCAGAAGGCTCCGTCATTGCCGGCCCACCAGTTGGTCGTACCCTTGACGGTCGTGCCCGCCATCGAAGTGACGGCGATCACGAAGCCGTTGTCGGATTCCTTCCAGATGGAGTCGTCCCAGTCCCAGCTCTTGTCGATCGGGCTCACGAAGGCCGGGTCGTCGCCGGAACCGCCCAGGACGAAGATGCCGTACGGGGAGGAATTGCCGCCGAAGACATTCCAGCTGCCGGGCAGGCTGTTCCAGTCGAAGGTGCTGCCCGGTTCCACGTACTCGAAGTCGGCGTCCGTCGTCCGGGAAGCCTCGGGGACGACGAAGCCGTCCGGAAGCGCCTCCAGTTCGATGAACAGGGCGCGCGGACGGGCCGCGATCTTGTCGTAGTCCTTGTAGATGTTGTTCCAGTCGTCCTTGCCGCCCGTGATGGTGAAGGCCAGGGCCTGCCGCGTGATGGTCACAGACTTGCCCCCCGTCCCCGGAACCTCATAGGTGCCCGGGCCCACGAACAAGGCCTGCGTGGTGCTGCCATCGGCCTTGGTGAAGGTCACGGTGTTCCCGTCGAGGGCGTACCGGCCCTCGGAAAGCGGCAGGACATCATAGAACTTCCGGAGGTCGAGGTCCTTCCCGTTGGCGGGATTCACGCTGCCGGAATAGACGAACCACCAGTTGCGGCCGTCCTCGCCGGCGTAGTTCACGAACGTACCGTCCGGACGGAGCTGGTAGTAGTTGTCTTTGAGCGCCGTAATGCCGCGGCCGTCCTCGGTGTTCCAGTAGTTGGGCTTGGTGAGGATGTCGATGACTCCGGCGCCGCCATACTCGGGACCCGTGCCGCCGGCCACCCACATGTTCGTGATGCGGTAGGTAGGAATGTCCTGCTGCAGCGCGGACAGGTCCACGGAGAGGCCTTTCTTCAGGTCGACCGCGCCGACGCTGACGTGGGCCGTCGCCTTCTCGCCGGAATAGGCGACAATGGTGATGCCCTCATAAGAGCCGGGGAGCGCGGAGAACGAGTAGGTCTGACCGGGCTGGAATTCGCCGCTCACCTCCACGAAGTCCTCCGTGGCGGAGACGGTCGGGGTCTCCCCCGCATAATCCGCCGTCACGGTGCCGGCGATGTTGCCGCCGGTGGCCTGGAAACGGACCTTGGTCACGCCTTCATACCCGACGGAGAAATGGACCGTGGAGACCAGGCTGCGGAAATACAGCTGGGTGCCGGAAGCCTTGGCCACCTTGAAGGCGGGGCCGGCCGCCGTCTGGGCGGTGGGAATCTCGAAGGAGACGGTCGTTCCGTCGAAGGACACTCCGTCCGCCGCGGGATATACGGCGACGAAAGCGGTCTTGCCTTCCGTCACCTTGCCCGGGAACTCGCCCACCTGACCGGCGGCGGCCCGGTTGGTCAGGGTCTGGACGGAAGCGCCGTCCGAAAGGAGGATGGTCTCCCCCTGCGCCCAGACGGCCTGGGAGCCGTCCGGAAGGTCCTCGATGGTGGCCGTGAAGACAACGTCGCCGGAAAGCGGGACATCCGGATTGACGTTCCCCGGGGTGTTGCCGGACCCGGAGACATCGGGAATCTCGATCGCATCACCGCAGGACGCCAGGAGCGCCAGGGCGGGAACCAGAAGAATCAGTGCTTTTTTCATATCGTGTGAATTTAATCTTTATTTCTTGAAAATGCGAGAGGCGAAGGCGTAGAGCTGTTCCCGCCAGAACTGCCACTGGTGGGCGTAAGGGGCGGAATCGAAGACGTGCTGGATGCCCAGCGAATCCAGTTTCGCGGAGAAGGCCTGATGGCCCTCCCAGCGCTCGTCCTCCGTTCCGCAGGAAACCCAGAGGAGGCGGAGGGATCCGTTGATGGTAGAAGCGTCCATCGGCACGCCATACGGTCCGAGGTCCAGTTCCGTGTCGCTGAGCAGGCCGGCGCTGAATTCCCCGACCCAGGCGAACTTGTCCAGGTTCCTCAGGCCCATCACGAAGGCCTGGCCACCGCCCATCGACAAACCGGCGATGGCGCGGGACAGGCGGTCCTTGCGCACCCGGTAGCGTTTTTCCACCAGCGGGATGACATCGGCGAACAGTTCCTGCTCCAGCAGGGCCATCCCCTCCGGGGTGCTGCCGCCGGCCCAGGAGCCGTCCGTGAGGCCGTTCGTCATCACGACCAGCATCGGTTCGGCGCCGGCCGCGAGGGCGTGGTCCAGGATGGCGTCGGCGTGGGCGCTCTCCCACCAGCTCCGCTCGTGGTCGCCCCCGCCGTGCCGCAGGTACAGGACCGGGAACTTGCGTTTCGGCTGCTCGAAATAGACGGCGGGAACATAGACGCACACGCGCCGGTAGGTTCCCAGGACGGAACTCCGGTAGCTGATGACGTCCACCTCGCTTCCGGTCAGGTCCCGCGTGTCGATGCGGTCGCCGGGGACATCCACGGTATTGCAATAGATCTCGGTGCCGGCCTTGACGGAAGGATTCCCGTAGTCGAGCACCTTCAGGCCGTCCACCTCGAACTTGTATTCATACTCGCCCGGGGCGACCGGGCCGATGGTGGTCTCCCAGACGCCGTCGGGGCGCTGCTTCATCTCCCGGACGAGGATCTTCCCCTCGCCGAAAGCCAGCTTGACCACCCGGGCTTTCGGGGCCTTGAGACGGAACGTGATCATCCCGTCCGCAGCGACCACCGGAGAGAAAGGCGGCTCGGCGGGCTTCCACCACCCGGAGGTGGAGAAAGTCTGCGCCTGCAGGGCCACGGCCGCGAGAAGGGCCAAGGCTGTCACTATCTTTCTCATAAGGTCCACGAATAAGTGCCGACCGCGCCCGCAGGGAGCGACACGTCGGCGAACTGCCCATTGTACTGGATCTTCACCCGCTGGGTGGAGGATGAAGTATTGGTCACGATAAGGACGACACGGCCGTCCGGCGTGCGGTAAGCGACGTTCGGAAGCACGCCCGCCTTGTCATACCGCAGAAAGCGCATCACGCCCGGCGCCTGCTCGTCCTCGAAGAGGAAGCCCGCGGGGTCGTCCGGGGCCGTGGAACGGATCCGCAGGGATCCGGCGGGAACGGCCGCGGAAGCGTGGGCCACTACGTAATAGGCCAGGTTGCGCGTGACGGTGTCGCCGTCCAGGGTGATGGCTCCGAAGCAGAACGGGCAGCCGCCGTTTCCGGTGTGCGGATTCGCCTGGGGGTCGGCCGCCAGGTTCCACAGGATGACGTCCCGGCTCCAGTTGCGGGGGATGTCCACCAGCATCCGCTTGGCGGAGGGCGCGATCTGTCCCGTCACGGGACCGCCGCTGCGGTCCACGACCATCTGCTCGGTGAAGTAAATGTCCTTGTCGGGCCGGAAATCGTGCATCTGCGTCATCGCCGACAGGTCGCCCATATAGTGATGGAAGGCGCTGCCGGCCGCATAGGAGGCCGCTTTCGGGTCCTCCAGGATGGCGAGCGGATAATCCGGCCGGTCGCAGTTGTGGTCGAACAGGAGGATGTCCGTCGCGATTCCCTGCCGGTCGAACTGCGGGCCCAGGTAGTCTCGGATGAAGACCTTCTGGTCCTCCGGGCTCCAGGGCATCGACGGGGTGTTGCGGGAATTCAGGGGCTCGTTCTGGATGGTGAGGGCGTCGATACGGATGCCCTTCTTCCCCATCTCCACGATGTATTTCGCCAGATAGCGGGCATAGACGTCGTAGCATTCGCGGCGGAGCTTGGGGCCGCGCACGTCATACTCCTCCTTCATCCAGGCGGGCGCCGACCAGGGCGAGGCCATCACCCAGACGTCGGGGTGGATGGACAGGATCTCCTGCATCACGGGGACGACGTCCTCGAGGTCCTGGGACAGGGAGAAATGCTTCAGGTCCCAGTCCGTCTTCCCTTCCGGCATATCGTCGTAAGAGAAGACGAAACTGTTCATATCGGAGGCGCCCACCGTGAGCCGCACCACGCTGATGTCCAGCTGGCCGGGGTCCTGGCCGAAGAGTTCGGTCAGGATCCGGGTGCGGGCGGAGGCGTCCATCTTCATCAGGAGCTCCGCGCTGCCGCCGGTCAGGGAGAAGCCGAAGCCCAGCATCTCCTGGTAGGACTGGCGCGCGTCCACGATGATGGGGACGGAGCGGTCGCCGCGCGCGTCCGTGAAGGCGACGTCGGCGCCCGGGGCGTACAGGGAAGTCCCGTCCGCCGTGGTCACCCACTGGCGCAGCGTCCGCTGGCCGGAGGCGGCGAAGGCGACCAGAAGGGCAAAGGATATGAGGACGAGTTTTCTCATCTTGTTGCTATTTGATTTCGAACAGGATTTCGCTGCGGGGAGCGAGATCCACCGGAAGGACCATCCGGCCCCCCTGGGACTTGACCTTCTTTCCGCCCAGGAAAGCGGCCTTCGAGAAATCGAAAGGAACGACCTTGCGGCGGCCTTCCATCGGGATGGATACCGTGGCGACGGGTTTGTCGGAGACATTGTACGCGTAGACATACACCCGCTTGCCGCAGCGGACGGCGAAGGCGTCGGCGCCGTCGGCCTGCACGGGAACCGGCTCGAACGAGCCCTTTCCGTACTTGAGCATCCGGTCATTGACCGTCCGCACGTTCCGGAAATACGGGACCATCCCCCGGTTCTCGAAGTACTCCCACCACCAGCTCATCGGGGTGACCGGCGTCGGCGAGAAAATGCCGTACCAAAGGCCGCGCTTGAAGTCCAGGTCCATCTCCTCGCCGAAGTCGTCGAAGTTCTTGGACCAGTCCCACTCATAGCTGAACTCGCCGATCACATAGGGCTTCCCGTGCGCCTTCTCGTACCGGACGATGGTCTCCGGCATGGAGGAGGTGGCGCGGTAGATGTGCTTCTGGTTGATGTCCATGTCCTTCACGTCATTCAGACCCTCCAGGTCGCGGTGCGAGATGGAGGTCGTCACGAGATGGCCGAACGGGTCGATGGACTTCAGGTAGGCCGCCATCTCCGTGTGCCAAGCCACGATGTCCGCGGCCGGGATCGGGTTCCGCTGGTCGCGGAACTGGATGTTGTCGATCTCGTTGAAGAACTCCCACATCCCGATGGCCGGGCTGTAGCCCCAGCGGGCCACGATGTAACGGAGGTAGTTGCGGTGGCGCGCCTTGGCGGCGTCCGAGACGAAGAAGTCACGGTCCGTCCGCGCGTCTCCCGGGCCCATGCACAACATGAAATGCACCCCCAGCTTCTCCCCCAGTTCCACCGTATGGTCCAGGCGGGCCACGGCGCTGGGATTGAAGTACGCGTCCGACTCGGTGTACCGGCTGTTGTTGAAATTCCGGTGGCGGTCGATCGGGAAATTCCAGGAGCACATCCACAGGCGGCAGAAATTGCCGCCCGCGCCCGCGAACTGCGGGAGCATCACGTCGTAATTGTAGCGGTCCGCCTGCTCGTGGAGCTCGCTGAAGAACTTGCTGTCATCGCTGTCGCGGGATTCCCAGCAGATGTTCTCCGCGACCCCCCGGAACGGGGCGCCGTCGTCGAAGGCGAGGGTCCAGTTGTCCCGCGGGTGCAGGATGCCGTGCCCGGCCGGCTTCCCGGCCTCGAAGCCCCCCTGCGGGGACTCCGAGACGGGACGGCCGCGCTCGGCATAGCGGAAGACATAGCTGTACCGCCCTTTCTCCTGCGGCGTGAAACGGGCCGCCCAGCGGCTCTCCGCGCCGCTTTTCCCTTCCACAAAGAAGCACGGAAGGGTGAGCGTCTTGCCGGAGGGAGCCGTCAGGACCATGTCCAAGGTCACCTCCTCCTGCAGGTACGGATTGTTCCAAGTACCTTTCAGGACGATGTCGAAGTCGGCCCGCCCATACTGCGGGACCCGGGTCCGGGGACCCTCCACCGAGAGCACCTGGGCTCCGGCGGCCGCGGCGGTGGTCACCGCCAGGATCAAGGACAGCAGGCGTTTCATATCAATAGCCGGGATTCTGCTGAAGGGTGCCGCCGGCGTTCACGATTTCGGAATGCATCAGCGGGAGGTAATAGTTGCGGGCGCCGAAGGTGCGGTCGGCCACGTCCACCACCTTGTAGGTGTAGGCGCTGCCGGAGCGGGAGACTTTCACGCCCTTCACCGGGCTGTTCAGCACGGTCATCGCGTCCTTCCAGCGGAGGAGGTCCCAGTAGCGGTGATCCTCGAAGGCCAGTTCCACCCGGCGCTCGTGCTTGACGGCGTCCCGGAAGGAATCGACGGTCGCGGCGTCCACGTCCGGGAGGCTCACGCTGGCGCGGTTACGGACGGCCTGCAGGGCCTGGGCGGCGCTGACCGGGAAGCCGGCGGGCACCATGGACGGGCCCCAGGCCTCGTTCACGGCCTCGGCGTAGTTCAGCAGGACCTCCGCATAGCGGTAGGCGACCCAGTTGTGCTGGGCGGTCTGTCCCTGGGTGAGGTTCAGCCCGTCGGTGAGGAACTTCTTGAGGTAGTAGCCGGTCCGGCTGGCGTTGGCCCGGGCCTGGTCGTCGGTCTCGCCGGCGGCCTGGGCGATCACGCGGCCGTTCCAGGTGCTCCCGTTCGTGACGATGGACGCGGCCAGGCGCGGATCGCGGTTTGCATAGGGATCGACCGGGTCGGGCGTGCCGATGTACTCGTACGCGGACACCAGGTTCTCGGTCGGGCACACGCCGCTCTTGCCGCCGGAAGTGGCGATCGGGTAGTTGTTCGTCTCCATCGTGTTGTTCGCCGCGCGGCGCACCACATAGATGGTCTCCTTGCTGGAGAGCGAGTTGCTGCCCTGGAAGTAGCTGCCGTAATCGCCGGCCAGCGCGTAGGAAAGGTCCGGATTCACGAGGATGTCCCTCGCGGCCTCGGCGGCGCGGACCCACTTGGCACGGTCCCCGGTGGGGTTGTGCAGCGGGGAGGCGGCATACAGCAGGACGCGGGCCTTGATGGCCAGGGCGGCGCCCAGGGTGAAGCGGCCCTCGCGGGTGTTGTCGTCGTCCCAGTTCAGGGCGAGCCGGTCCTTCCAGTTGTCGATCTCGCTGACGATGTACTCGACGCAGGCCTCGTAGGAGGAACGCTCCACGAGGGCGCCGCCGCTCTGCTGCTGGGTCTTCTCCACGATCGGGACGCCGCCGTACATCTTGATCAGCTCGGCATAGTAGTAGGCGCGGGCCACGTGGGCCTCGGCGATGTAGAAGTTCAGGGAACGGACGTCACGGGCGTAGCTGGCCGCGTCGGTGATGAGGTTCCGGTTCTTCTCCAGCAGGGCGACGCCCTTGCCGTCCGCCACGTAGTCCAGGAAGAAATTGGCCGCCCGGATGCCCTCGTAGCAGTTGTTGTAGTAGGTCCACAGCGGGTTCAGGCTCTCGTTGAGCATCCCTTTGTTGAAATACAGGGCATTGGAGGACGCGGCCGTCTGCTGCGCCTCGTCGGAGGCGGCGGCGAACAGGTTGCCGTCGATGACCGAGTACCCGTAGATGATCGGGGAATAGAACGCGTTCGCGAAGCTCCAGATGGTGCCGCGGTTGGTCTCCACGGTCTCGCCGCTGGCATTCAGGTCCAGGCTGGTGTCCAGGAACTTGTCGCAGGAAACGGTGAGGGTTGCCGCCAGGATGGTCAGGAAAATGTATCTTGTTTTCATCTCAGGTGCGCTTTAGAAGGTGATGGAAATACCGGCATTCACCGATTTCAGGGTGGGATAGCCGCCGGAGAGGTTCTCCGGGTCGCGGCCCCAGTCCTTGAGCAGCGGGCTGAAGGTCAGCAGGTTCTGTCCGTTCACGAAGCAGCGGAAGGCCTTGACGCGTTCGTTGTCCGCATTCTTGGACACGAAGGTGTAACCCAGTTCCACGTTCCGCAGTTTCAGGAAGGAGGCGTCCTTGATCCACAGGGAGCTCGTCCGGTAGTTGTTGGAGTTGCCCTGGGTCGTGAGGCGCGGGTAGGTGGCATTCGCGCGGTTGTCGATGCCCTCCGTGGGATAGTAGGCCCAGGCGCCCTTGGCGATGGCGTAGGCGTTGCCGTTGTCCACGAAAGCGACCGTCTGTTCCCAGTTGTCCAGGAGGTTCGCGCTCACCCCGGCCAGGCCCTGGAACAGGCACTCGAGGTCGAAGCCCTTCCAGGCGAGGCGCCCGCCGAAGGCGAAGCTCCACTCAGGCACCCAGCTACGGCCGATCTTGGTGACGTCGTTCTGGTCCACGACCCCGTTCTTGTCCAGGTCGAGGTACTTCACGTCGCCGGGCTGCACGGCGCCGAAGGCCGGCAGCGGCAGGCCGTCGCGGAGGTTTCCGGCATCGTCGAAGTCATCGATGCCGTAGAAGCCGTCGGCCACCAGGCCGATGTACGTGCCGTAGGGACGGCCCGTCGCGGCGCTGAAGGCGTTGGCCGTCTCGACCTCGGCCATATAATCGACGGTGTTGTGGGCATACGCCACGGATCCGTTGATCCGGTAGCCGAAGTCGCCGTTTCCCCCCTCGTAGGCCATATCGACCTCGAAGCCCTTGTTGGTCATCTTCCCGATGTTGGAGAAGCTGTACTGCTTGCCGTAGTAGCCCATCAGGGAGTTGTCCAGGGTGAGGATGTCGGAGCGCTTGTCCAGGAAGGCGTCCGCGGTGAGCGAGAAGCCGCCGATGCGGGCGTCCAGGCCCACGTTGAACTTCAGGCTCTTCTCGGCGTGGGCGTCCTCGTTCGGGACGAACATCGGCACGAGCGTGCTCTGCCAGGACGGGTTGGAAGCGCCGGTATAGAACGAGCCGATGTAGCTGTAGGTATAGTAGTCCTTGAACAGGTAACGGCCGTTGGAGGAGTAGTCGGCCAGCACCGAGGTCGCGCCGGAATCCGAGAAACCGGAGAGGCCGGCGGAAGCGCGGAGCTTCAGCAGCTGCACGGCGGTACCCTTCAGGAACGACTCGTTGGAGATCACCCAGGCGGCGGAACCCGTCGGGTAGAAAGCCCAGCGGTGGCCCGGGGCGAAAGCGTCGTTGCCGAACTCGGAGAACGCCGCCTCCAGGATGTACCGGTGGTCGTAGTCGTACTTCAGGTATCCGTTGAGATTCAGCGTGTTGTACTTGTAGGAGAAATAGCCGTCACCCTTGTAGGCCGACACATAGCCGTTCACGGCCGTTTGGAAGTAGTGCGGTCCCGTCTCCTTGTCGTACCCCAGCGTCACCCGGCCCTGCTTCCAGTCCTGCATACCGCCGGAGCCGTAGCCGCTCGCGGTGATGGTCGTGGTCTGGTTGGTGGTGGTATTGACGCCGTTGTGCCAGCGGGCGTAGTCCTTTGTCTTGGAATAGGTGCTGAGCGTGTAGCTGTACAGCGACACCGCCTCTTCCAGATACAGGCCCTTGGCGATCATATCCAGGCGCTCCCGCACGGCGAGGTTCGTCTGCAGGCTGCGGCCCTTGTAGGAATACCAGCCCAGCTCGTTGACGGAGCCGTACGGGTTGTTCGGGAACACGGCCGTACCGCTGAGGTGCTCCTTCATCTTGTCGTCGAAGATGTCGTAGATGTTGGACGGATACTTCGCGAGGTTGCCGAACAGGCTGGAAACCGCGTAGTTGGGACGGTGCAGCATCTCGATCCGGCCGCCCATGTCGAAGCGGACCTCAAAGATTTTCAGGACGTTGAAGTCCAGGTTCGCGCGGACGTTGAACCGGTTGTAGCCCAGATTCTTCGTCTGGTCGGTGTTCCGCGTGCCCAGGATGCCCTCGCCTCCGAGGTAGTCCAGGTTGATGTTGTAGCGGGCGTCCTTGGAGCCGCCGTTCAGGATGATGTCGGCGTCCCGGAAGGTTCCGAAGCGCTGCAGCGCGGTGTCATACCAATCGACGTCCACGCCGGTTCCGTCCTTGTATGCATTCAACTGCTCCGCGGAATAGGCGGGCGTCCACACCATGCCGTTGTCATTGGACACGGCCTGGTTGTACAGGGAGGCGAACTCGTAGGAGCCGAGCGGCTTGTTCAGGAAAGCGGGCGCCTGGAGGCCGGACCGCACGCGGGCGGTCACGGTCGGACGGCCTTCCCGGCCGCGGCGGGTCGTGATCCGGATGACGCCATTGGCGCCCCGCTCGCCGTAGAGCGCGAGGGCGGCGGCGTCCTTGAGGACCTCCACCTTCTCGATTTCGGCCGGGGTGATGGCGGACATATACTCCTTGTTCACCTCGAATCCGTCCACGAAGATCTTGGCGGTGGACCAGGAACCCACACCGTAGGTTCCCATCCCGCGGACCAGCCACTTGGCGGTGTTGTTGCCGAGCTCACCGCTCCCCTGCATCACGGCCATGCCGGTGAAGGCGCCCGCGAAGGTGTTCGACAGGTTGGCGTCCGCAGTTTGGTAGAGCCGGTCGCCGGAAGCGGTGGAAATGGCGCCCGTGCCATACTCCTGGGCCGAGAGGGTCACGGCCGCGAGGAAGGCGCAAAGGAGCGCGGAATATCTTGCAATCTTTCGTTTCATAGCAATCGTCCTTTAAATCAATAACCGGGGTTCTGCGTGATGGTTCCCTTGTTGATTTCGGTCTGCGGGAACGGTTCCAGGTACATCGCGTCGCTCCAGTAGGAGTTGTAGGCGACGGCGTCCCAGTAGGTTTCGACATTGTTCGCCGCATACGGCCAGACCACGCTTTCGTCGTTCTTGATGTTGAACTGGAGCATCCGCATCGTGCCGCCGCACACGCCGTCGGCGATGTCGGCGAGTTTCCAGTGCTTCGCATCGTAGTAGCGGTGGTTCTCCTGGAAGAACTCCACGGCGAATTCCCGCTGGATGATGGCGCGGAGCTTGGCCTGGTCGGTTTCGGTGATAGCCGGGAGGCCGGCGCGGTTGTGGACCTTGTTCAGGTTCTCCAGGGCCTTGGTGCTATTGCCGTACTCGTTGTAGGCCTCCGCCAGATAGAGGTAGGTCTCGGCCAGGCGGAAGAGCGGGGGTTCGAACCAGGTGCGGCTGCCCGCATGGTAGAAGAACTTGGTGCGCTCGCCGCAGCCCTTGTCACTGTCGATGGCGTTGGGGAAGACGTCGCCTTTGTTCTTGTCCGCCGCATAGCCACCGCGGTTCCAACCCGCGTTCTGCCAGTAGTAGTCGCCGGGGTTGTTCGCCGCGTCGTGACCGCCGAACTTGATGTCGGCCTTGGCGCGCGGCTCGATCTTCGCCACGTTGGCCACCCAGTCGGAACCGGCCCGGGGCATCGCATCCCCGACCTTCGGCCAGGAGATCTCGGAGCCGTCGGCGGCCCAGTATTTCTCCAGGTGGTTCGTCAGGACGCCGCTGCAGTCGGTGTCGTAGCGGTTGTTGCCCTGGTAGCGGGAGCAGTTGATGAAGTTCACGAGCGGATCCCAGCCGCCGGTGTCGTCGAACTTGTAGGCGAGGATCAGTTCCGCATTGGCGGGGACCGACGTGGCCTTGCCGTAGTCGTCGAAGGCGTTCGGATTGGGCTGGCCCACACCGGCGCCGCCGGAGTTCAGGAGGGCCACGCCGTTCGCGGCCGCCCAGCTGAGGACCGCCTCGTTGGCGTCGATGGCCGCCTTCCAGCGTTCTTTGTCCGCATTCCCGAAGCAGATCAAGTCGTTATGCTCGCCGTTGTCCAGGTAAGGCGCCGCGCTATTGAACAGCGGGCGGGCGGCGAACTGCAGCGTCCGGGCCTTGATGGCGAGGACGGCGCCCTTGGTCATACGGCCAGTGTTCGCGCCATCCCACTTCGCGGGGAGGACGGCAGCCGCCTCGTCGCACAGGCGGGAGATGAAATCGACCATCTCCTGGAGCGAGGCGCGCGGGGCGCTCAGGTCGTCGGAGGACTCGAAGGACTTCTCCACGATGGGCACGCCGCCGTAGCGGTAGAACATCCCCATATAGCGGTAGGCGATGAGGGCCGTCGCCTCGGCCTTGAACACGGCCTTGTCGGCCTCGGACATGTCCGCGACGTTGTCCACATTCTCGATCACGAGATAGCACTGGCGGATGAAGCGCCAGTTGTTGCCGTAGTTCTCGGCGCCCGCGTCGGAGCCGTCCGTGCCGTTCACGGTCAGGCCCTGCTGGCTGATATGGTAGCTGCCGTGCCAGTTGTAGCCGCGGCCCACTTCGCCGGAGATGGCGCCGTAGGTCGTGTGGCCGATGCCCATGCCGCCCGGCCAGCCGTGGCGGAGGACATTGCGGTAGCAGGACATCAGGGCGGCGCGGGCATTCTTCGTCGTGGAGAACACCGCCTCCTGGTCCACGGTGCCCGTGGTGTCCGGCTTTTCGAGGAAGAGGCTGCACGAGGTGACGGCGAGAAGCGCCGTCGTCAAAAGTATGTTGACTATCTTTTTCATAGCGCGCAAGGATTAGAAACGGAAGCTGATACCGGCCATGATGATCCGGGTGAGCGGATAGACATAGGTGCTGCCGTCCGTGGCTTCGGGGTCGATGCCGTATCGGCTCAGCTTGTTCGGGAAGGTGTAGATGTTGTTCGCGTTGACATACACGCGCACACCCTGCAGGATGACGTCACGGCCGCCCTTGCCCAGGTCGAACGTGTAGCCGAGCTCCACGTTCTTGAGCTTGAAGTGGTCGGAGGAGACCATCCAGTAGTCGCTCGTCAGGAAGTTGTTGTGGGAGGTGTCGCCGGAGTAGACCGCGCGGGGATAGGTGATCTCCTCGCCCGCCAGGTACTTCGCCTCGGTCCAGCGGCCGTCGTACTGCCACTTCCAGGCGTTGCCCGCGTTCTTGTAGAACGGGATGGTGTAACCGCTGGGCAGGTAGTAGGAGCCGTCCTTGCTGCCCGTGAAGAGCAG
>CAMNGM010000036.1 GCA_946538425.1 uncultured Bacteroidales bacterium
CGAACCCCCGGATGGCGTCCACCTGGTTCTTCATCAGGGCGATGAGCGGGGAGATGACGATGGCCGTTCCTTCCATCACCAGGGCGGGGAGCTGGTAGCACAGGGACTTGCCGCCGCCCGTAGGCATCAGGACGAAGGCGTTGCCCCCGTCGATCAGGTGCCGGATGATGCGCTCCTGGTCACCCTTGAACGCATCGAAGCCGAAGAACTGCTTCAATTTGGACTGGAGGATGGAGGAGTCGATGGCCATAGTTTCGTGGTTTTCGCTCTAAAAATAACGAAATCCGCCGAGAAAAGCAAACGAAAGGGGCCGGGAAGCCGAAAAAATATTTTTTGATGCTATTTGAATAAAAAGCCGTATATTTGCAAGATAGCGGCTCCAAACGGGCCGAGACCAGTCAGAAACTTGTCAAAAATTAATAAAAGATGAAGATTACCAAGATTTTCGCCATCGCGTCGGCCGCTGTGCTGATGGTGGCTTGCGGCGGTGCCGCCGTCGAGGGCAGCAAGGAAGTGAAGGCCCTCCTCCCTTCCAAGGCCCAGACTGATTCCGCCAGCTATCTGATCGGTGTGAACTTCGGTTCCTGGATCAAGGGCAACAATTTCGGTGAGATCAACTACGACCAGATGCTCAAGGGTATCAAGGATTGGATGAACGCCAAGGGCAATGTGCAGGATTCCACCTTCTTCGCCCAGTTCAAGGTCGATCCCAACACGATGAACGAAGTGCTGGACGGCTACATCCAGAAGCGTCGCGCCTACACCGGCGCCCTGAACACCGAGAAGGGCGCGAAGTTCATCGAGAGCTTCCTCCAGGAAGAGGGCGCCCAGAAGACCGAGAGCGGCCTCGCCTACAAGATCATCGAGCCCGGTAACGACAAGAAGGCCGTTTCCGACCAGGACACCGTGTGGGTGGACTACAAGGGCACCCTGCTCGACGACACCGTGTTCGACGAGAACAAGGACATCAACTTCACCCTCAACCGCGTCATCAAGGGTTGGGCGGAAGGCCTGAAGCTCATCGGCGAAGGCGGCAAGGTGAAGCTCGTCATCCCCGGTGACCTCGCTTACGGCGAGTACGGCACCCGCGGCATCGATCCCAACTCCACCCTCGTCTTCGACGTGACCCTGAACAAGGTGGGCAACTTCGTCGCCCCGGCCGAGGAACCCGCCAAGAAGTAAGCGTTATGGCACTCGAAATCGAAGGAACCCTCGCCCAGAAGCTTCCCGTCCAGTCCGGAAACTCCGCGCGCGGCCCCTGGGCCAAGCAGGAGTTCATCCTGGAATTCCCGGACGGCAACTTCACCGCCAAGGCCTGTTTCACGGCCTGGGGGCAGGAAAAGGTCCAGGACCTGGGCAAGTACCAGGTCGGGGACAAGGTCAAGGTGTCCTTCAACCTCAAGAGCCGCGAGTACAACGGCCGCTGGTACAACGATCTCCAGATCTGGAAGATCGCGTCCGCCGGCGCCGCGGCCCAGCCCGCTCCCGCCCAGCCTGCCCCGCAGGCGCGGCCGGCGGCGCAGGCCCCTGCCTGGCAGCAGGCTCCGGCTCCCACCCTCGAGGACATGCCCGCCGATTCCGACGGAGCGGAGGACCTTCCGTTCTAGGCAGTCGGCAAACTCCGGACACAGGAGCCGGCCCGAAATGGGCCGGCTCCTTTTTTTAGGAAAAAACGATGGATAATTAAAAACATTTACTTATATTAGCCAATTGAAAGCACTAAACTTTGGCCAAGAGCATATTACTACAACTAATCTTATAATTAACACACTAAAATTGGAGGAACCCTATGGACAAGATCAGGAATCTTGCGGATCTCCGCAAGATGAAAGAGGGTATGCAGTCGAGAATGTCGATGCGTGAGAACAGCGACTCTTCCGATGCTATCATTCAAATCAAGGTTGGAATGGCCACCAGCGGTATCGCTTCGGGTGCGAAAGAGACCATGAGCTACCTCATTTCCGAACTGGACAAGCGCCAGATCAAGGCGCTGGTGATGCAGGTCGGTGATATGGGCTACAGCTACGCGGAACCCACCGTCGAGGTCACCATCCCCGGCAAGGACCCCGTCGTCTTCGGCGACGTGAAGATCCCGCGCGCCCAGGAGATCATCGAGAAGTACATCATCGGCGGCGAGCTCATCGAAGGCATCCTGCCCGCCAACTACAGATCCATCTAACCTTAATCCCCCAAGCGCGGTTATGGCAGTGAAAATGCATATCCTGGTATGCGGTGGAACAGGTTGCTCCGCATCCCAAAGCCACGAGATCGTCGAGGAACTCAACAAGGAGCTCGTGGCCCACGACCTGACCGATTTCGCCAAGGTGGTCGTCACCGGCTGCTTCGGTTTCTGTGAAAGAGGTCCCATCGTGAAGATCATCCCCGACAACACCTTCTACACCCGGGTCAAGCCGTCCGATGCGAAGGAAATCATCGAGGAGCACATCATCAAGGGCCGCAAGGTCCAGCGCCTGCTCTACGTGGCGCCGGACACCAAGCAGAGCGTGCCCGACTCCAAGCATATGGAGTTCTACAAGAAGCAGCTCCGCATCGCCCTGCGCAACTGCGGTTTCATCGATCCCGAGAACATCGAGGAATCCATTGCGCGCGACGGCTACGCCGCCCTGGGCAAGTGCCTCACCGAGATGACCCCCGAGCAGGTGGTCGCCGAAATCAAGAAGTCCGGCCTCCGCGGCCGTGGCGGCGCGGGCTTCCCCACCGGCCTGAAGTGGGAGATCGCCGCGAAGAGCCGTCCGGGCGAGCAGAAGTACGTCGTCTGCAACGCGGACGAAGGCGACCCGGGCGCTTTCATGGACCGTTCCCTGCTGGAGGGCGACCCGCACTCCATCCTCGAGGCGATGGCCATCTGCGGCTACTGCATCGGTGCGGACAAGGGCCTGATCTACATCCGCGCGGAATATCCCCTCGCCATCCACCGGCTCAAGGTCGCCATCCAGCAGGCCGAAGAGTACGGACTCCTGGGCAAGGACATCCTCGGCACCGGTTTCAATTTCGAGATCGAGCTCCGCTACGGCGCCGGCGCGTTCGTCTGCGGTGAGGAAACCGCCCTCATCCACTCGATGGAAGGCAAGCGCGGCGAGCCGACGTTCAAACCCCCGTTCCCGGCCCAGTCCGGTTACCTCGGCAAGCCGACCAACGTGAACAACGTCGAGACCTACGCGAACATCCCCGTCATCATCAACAAGGGCGCGGACTGGTTCGCCTCGATCGGCACCGAGAAGTCCAAGGGCACCAAGGTCTTCGCCCTCGCGGGCAAGATCAACAACGTCGGCCTCATCGAGGTCCCGATGGGCATCACCCTGCGGGAGATCATCTACGAGATCGGCGGCGGCATCAAGGGCGGCAAGAAGTTCAAGGCCGTCCAGACCGGCGGTCCCTCGGGCGGCTGCCTGACCGAAAAGCACCTGGACACCCCGATCGACTACGACAGCCTCGTGGCCGCGGGCTCGATGATGGGCTCCGGCGGTATGATCGTGATGGACGAGGACGACTGCATGGTCGCCATCGCGAAGTTCTACCTGGGCTTCACCGTGGACGAGTCCTGCGGCAAGTGCACCCCGTGCCGCGTGGGTAACCGCCGCCTCCTGGAGATCCTCACCAAGATCACCGACGGCAAGGGCACGATGGAGGACCTGGAGGAGCTGAAGAACCTCTCCGCGGTCATCAAGGACACGGCCCTCTGCGGCCTCGGCCAGACCTCCCCGAACCCCGTTCTCTCCACCATCAACAACTTCTGGGACGAATATGTCGAGCACGTCACGGAGAAGAAGTGCCGCGCCGGCCAGTGCAAGGCCCTCAAGAAGTATGTGATCGACCCCGCCAAGTGCAAGGGCTGCACGGCCTGCGCCCGGGCCTGCCCCGTCAGCGCCATCAGCGGCACCCTCAAGAACCCGCACGTGATCAACCAGCTGGACTGCATCAAGTGCGGCACCTGCATCGAGAAGTGCAAATTCGGAGCAATCAGCGTTAGATAAGGGAGGAACAACAATGGATACGATCAAATTGACCATAGACAACCGGGAAGTGGAAGTGCCGCGCGGTACGACCATCCTCAAAGCTGCCGAGCAGATGGGTATCAAGATTCCTACCCTCTGCCATTTCGAACTGGAAGGCCTGGCCCTCGAAAACCGCCCCGGCGGATGCCGCGTGTGCGTGGTGGAGGTGGTCGGCCGCAGGAATCTGGCCCCGGCCTGCATCACCGAATGCATGCCGGACATGGTCGTGAAGACCAACTCGTTCCGGGCGCTCAATGCGCGCCGGACCGTCCTGGAGCTGATGCTCAGCGACCACCCCAATGACTGTCTCCAGTGCCCCAAGAGCGGCAAGTGCGAGCTCCAGTCCCTGGCCGCGGACATGGGTATCCGCGAGATCCCCTACAAGGGCCAGCAGTCCCAGTATGCGAAGGAGTTCTCTCCTTCCATCGTCCGGGATGCGAACAAGTGCATCATGTGCCGCCGCTGCGAGTCCGTGTGCCACGAGTACCAGAGCGTCGGCGCCATCGGCGCCGTGGAGAGAGGCTTCCCGGCCGTGGTCTCCACCGCGTTCGGCAAGAACCTCACCGACACGAACTGCGTCCTCTGCGGCCAGTGCGTCGCCGTGTGCCCCACCGGCGCCCTCGCCGAGGTGGACAACACCGGCAAGATCCTCCGCGACATCGCGAATCCCGACGTGAAGACCTGCGTCCAGGTGGCCCCCGCCGTGCGCGTGGCCCTCGGCGAAGAGTTCGGCCTGCCGGCCGGCAGCATCGTCACCGGCAAGATCGCGGCCGCGCTCAAGGCCATCGGCTTCGACTATGTCTTCGACACCGACTGGTCCGCGGACCTGACCATCATGGAGGAAGGCACGGAAGTCATCGGCCGCCTCAAGGCCTACCTAGCCGGCGACAAGAACGTCAAGATCCCGGTGATGACCTCCTGCTGCCCGGCCTGGGTGAACTTCTTCGAGAAGTTCTATCCCGAGCTCCGCGACTATCCTTCCACGGCGAAGTCCCCGCAGGGGATGTTCGGCGCGACGGTGAAGACCTACTTCGCCGACAAGATCGGCATCCCGCGCAAGAACCTCGTCTGCGTCTCCGTCATGCCTTGCGTGGCGAAGAAGTACGAGTGCGAGCGTGAGGAACTCGGCGTGAACGGCGATCCGGACGTGAACTATTCCATCACGACCCGCGAGCTCGCGCGCCTCATCAAGATCTGCAACATCGACTTCAACAGCCTGCCGGACGCCGAGTTCGACTCCCCGCTGGGCGAATCCACCGGCGCGGCCGTCATCTTCGGCGCCACGGGCGGTGTGATGGAAGCCGCGCTGCGTACGGCCGTCGAGGTCCTGACCGGCGAGACCCTCCCGCGCATCGACTTCGAGGAGGTCCGCGGCCTGGACGGTGTCCGCGAGGCCACGATCCCGGTCCCGGGCGTCGCCGACCTGAAGGTCGCCGTCGTCTACGGTCTGAAGAACGCGCGCAGGATCATGGAGCAGATCAAGGCGGGCGAATGCCCGTACCACTTCGTGGAGGTCATGGCCTGCCCGGGCGGCTGCATCGACGGCGCCGGCCAGCCTTACCATCACGGCGACGCGTCCATCATCCGGGCCCGTCACGCCGCGATCTACGAGGTGGACCGGAAGATGCCGCTGCGCAAGTCCCACGAGAACCCCGAGGTCCAGGCGATCTACAAGGAGTTCTACGGCCAGCCTTGCTCCGAGAAGTCGCATCACCTGCTGCACACCATCTACTTCGACAAGAAAATCAAGTTTGACATCGATTAATCCTTTGAACCATGGTTGGACCCAAAGTTAAAATATCAGAATCCAATTTCCTGAAAATCAAGGAAATCTGCGAGTCTTTCGACAACAATCCGGGTGAACTGATCAATATCCTGCACAAGACGCAGGAGCACTTCGGCTATCTGCCCGAAGAAGTCCAGCAGGTGGTTGCCGACTGCCTGGGCATTCCCGTCGGACGGGTGTACGGTGTCGTCTCCTTCTACAGCTTCTTCACGATGAAGCCGAAGGGCAAGTACGCCATCTCCGTGTGCCTGGGTACGGCTTGCTACGTGAAGGGCGCCGAGAAGATCCTGGACGCGCTCAAGAGCGAGCTCAAGATCTCCGAAGGCGGTGTCACCGAGGACGGCAAGTTCTCCCTGGACGTCCTCCGCTGCGTGGGCGCCTGCGGCCTGGCTCCGGTGATGACCATCAACGGCAAGACCTACGGCCGTCTGGTCCCCGAGCACGTCAAGGAGATCCTGGCCGAATACGCCGAGTAGGACCTGCATCTATGACCACATTTCGGGCCGGCTCCCGCGGGAGTCGGCCCGAATAAATTCCACTGCGATGAAAGTCAAGGAAATAGCCAAACTTGTGGACGGCGAGATCGTCGGCGCGCCCGTGGACGAGACCTATGAGGTCAAGAAGGCTTTCGCCTCCGACCTGATGAGCGACGTGTTGCGATTCCATATGGACGACACCGTGCTGATCACCGGCCTGTGCAACAACCAGACGATGCGCACCAGCGAGATGGCGGACCTGCGGGTCGTCCTCATCGGCCGCGACAAGCAGCCCGACGAGGACATGCTCGAGCTCGCCGAGGACGCCGACATCACCATCATCAAGTCCAAGTACAGCATCTTCAAGCTCAGCGGCATCCTGTATGCCGCCGGCCTCGAGCCCCTCTACTAGCCATGCATTACACTTTCAACATCGAACGCGGCAACTTCACCGATGCCGGCCAGGCCTCCTCGAGCGTCAAGCGCACCCTCAAGCAGCTGGGCGTGGACCCCGCCAACATCAAGCGTACCGTGGTCGCCCTCTTCGAGGCGGAGATCAACGCCGTGGCGCACGCCTACGGCGGGACGATCGACGTGGACATCGACGGGGAGAAGATCGTGATGGTCGTCGCCGACCAGGGTCCGGGCATTCCCAACCTGGACCTCGCGATGCAGGAGGGCTGGTCCACGGCTTCCGCCAAGGTGCGGGAGATGGGCTACGGCGCCGGTATGGGCCTGCCGAACATCAAGAAGAACTCCGACGAACTGAAGATCGACACCGAGGTGGGCGTGGGAACCACCGTCACGATGACCGTTTACCTGACCTGACGCTATGGCCACCGGAGAACCTTATTTCAGACATTCGCTCAAGGTCAACGACTACCTGTGCCAGGGGTGCACCACCTGTATGCGCTCCTGCCCGACCGAGGCGATTCGCATCCGGAACGGGAAGGCGATCATCAGCGACAACAAGTGCGTGGACTGCGGCGAATGTATGCAGGTGTGCCCGCACAAGGCCATCTACATCAAGCAGGACGACTTCGGCCGGCTGTTCAACTACCGGTACCGGGTGTGCCTGGTGCCCACCACCTTCATCGGCCAGTTCGAGGAGAAATACAACACGAAGGCGATCTACTCCTGCATCCAGAAGCTGGGATTCACCCATATCTACGAGGTTGAGCACGAGATGAGCCGGATGATCCAGCTGTACAACATGTATATGGACGACCATCCCGAGATCACGACCTTCATCTCCCCGTACTGCCCGGCGGTCACGCGCCTCATCCAGGTGCGGTTCCCCTCGCTGGTGGACAATGTCATCCACGTCCGGGCCCCGCTGGAGCTCGCTTCCCGCGTCATCACCAAGCGCCTGATGGACGAAGGCGCCAGCCGTCCCTCCATCGGCGTCTTCTACGTGACGCCCTGCGCGGCCAAGATCGCCGCGGTCAAGTATCCGGTGAGCGGCAAGGAAACCTATGTTTCGGGCGTGATCAACATGGACTTCCTGTACAACAAGGTCCTGCTGATGCTGCACGACTCGGACAAGAACGCCCAGCCCATCAACCACGCCCTCACGTCGCGGGACGTGCTGTGGTCCCTTTCCGGCGGCGAGGCGCCCCACTTCAAGGGCGCGCATTATGCCGTGGACGGGCTCAAGAACGTCCTCGACTTCCTGGAGAAGCTGGAGGACGACGCCGTGGACGCGCCGGGCCTGGTGGAGATGCGGATGTGCGACCAGGGCTGCGTGGGCGGCGTGCTGTCCATCAACAACCGGTTCGTGGCCCGCAAGCGGCTGGAGTACCGGGCGCGGCTGTTCGAGCGCCTCGAGCGCAGCAAGCTTCGGGAGCCGGTGCCGGATGACAAGACCCTCACCCAGGAGATGATCGACGTGATGACCATCCCCGAGATCAAGCCCCGGTCCATCTTCAAGCTCAACGACAACTTCGCCGAGGCCTTCCGGATGGCCGAGCGGATGAAGAAGATCGAGAAGGCCCTGCCGGGCGTGAACTGCTCGGCATGCGGGGCGCCTTCCTGCGCCGCCCTGGCCGAGGACATCGTCCGCGGGGACGCCGGCATCGACACCTGCATCTTCATCAACCGCCACTCCCGGGCCTCCGAGGACGCCATCCGGAGCATCTGGGGCGACCGGGTCAAGACCAAGGAAATCAACAAGGACAACAAAGAAAACAACGGAAATGACAGTCAAGGAAATCATTGAAAAACTGGACCTGCAGTGCCTGAACGAGGCCAATCTGGACGTGGAAGTCTCCGGGGCCTATGCCTCCGACCTGCTGAGCGACGTGATGGGCAACGCCCGTTCCGGCCAGGTGTGGGTGACGATGCAGACCCATAAGAATGTCACGGCCATCGCCTCCCTGAAGGACATCCCGGCCGTGATCCTCGTGCGCGGCGGCCAGCCGGACGACGATATGCTCGAGCACGCCAAGGACGAGGACATCTGCATCCTCGTCAGCAAGGACGCGACCTACCAGGTCTGCGGCAAGCTCTACGCCCTCATCGGATAGCATTCTATGCGGTTTCGGGCCGATATGCACATCCACTCGGTGCTTTCCCCCTGCGGGGACATCGAGATGAGCCCCTCCGCCATCGTCGCCCAGGCGAAGGCGAAGGGGCTGGATATCATCGGCCTGACCGACCACAACTCCACCCTGAACGCGGACGTGACGCGCCGCATCGGGGAGAAGACGGGCCTCCACGTGCTGATGGGCGCGGAGGTGACCACCAAGGAGGAGGTCCATTGCCTGGGCTTCATGCCCACGGTGGAAAAGCTCGCCGAGTTCCAGGCTTTCCTGGACTCAAAGGTCATCTTTTTCGAGAACGACGTGGACAAGTTCGGCTACCAGCTGGTGGTGGACGAGGACGAGAATGTCCTGGACCAGGTCCCGCACCTGCTGATCAACGCCCTCGACCTGCCGATGCTGGAGCTGCAGAAGAAGGTGTACGAACTCGGGGGCATCTTCATTCCCGCCCATATCGACCGACCGACCTTCAGCCTCAGCTCCCAGCTGGGCTTTGTCCCGTCGGGCTTCAAGTTCCACGCGATGGAACTGAGCTGCTACTGCAAAAGGAATAACTACAAGTTCCTGGACGACTGCCCCTGGTTCAGCGATTTCAACTTCATCCAGTCGAGCGACGCCCACTATGTGGAGGACATCGGCAAGATCTACAGTGTCCTGGAGATGCCCTCTTTCAGTTTCGAAAACTTCAAGGATGCCCTCCGTCAGGGCGAACAAGTGATTCTGTAACGTGAAAAGTCTCGACCTGCACATCATCGACATCACCCACAACTCCATCCGGGCGGGTGCCACCGAAATCACCATCGAGATGGAGGACAGCGCGGCGCGCGACCTCCTCTCCATCAAGATCATCGACAATGGCTGCGGTATGCCGGAGGACATGATCCAGGCCATCAACGACCGGTTCTACTCCTGCCGCAAGGAGCGCAAGATCGGGATGGGCATCGCGCTCCTGAAGTTCCATTCCGAGATGTGCAACGGGCAGTTCTACCTGAAGTCCAAGGTGGGCGTGGGGACGGAGATCTACGCCTCCTACCAGCGCTCGCACATCGACCTCCAGCCCAAGGGCGACCTTTCCGGCTGTTTCGCGAACTTCATCTGCCAGTACCAGGACATCAACTTCATCATCCGCTACATCACGGATGACGACACCTTCGAGCTCTCGACCGCCGAGGTCAAGGAAGTCTTCGAGGGAATGAGTCTCAATAACTACGAAATCATCCAGAGCCTCACGGAACTCATCCACGAGAATATCGGCTCCTAGAAGATTAGATAAGGGAGGAATATCAGGTGTCCGGGGGACTCCGCTTGAGCACCCCACAAATCAAGATTTGCGGGGGCCCCGCATCTTCGCTCCGGCCCCTCCCAACGTCTCCTGCGTCATTTGCTTCGCAAATAACTTGTATCCGTCGGGCCCCTCCCCCTATACTTGTCCGGGGGTGGACAAGCCCCCGGACACCTGATATCCCTCCTAAGACCGAGGGATGACGACGCGGTTCAGGATGCCGGTGAGGGCGGCGAGGGCGATGCCGTAATTGGTGATGGGCACTCCGGAGAGGAGTGCTTTTTTGATGCGGGAGCGGAGGAGGCGCTCGGTGGCGACGCAGCCGCCGCACTGGATGATGAGGCGGTAGGGGGTCAGGTCGTCGGGGAAGTCGTTGCCGGCGGCGATGTCGACGACGAGACTCCCGGTCAAGCCGGGAGTGACGGCTGGAGTCAAGCCGGGAGTGACGGCTGGAGTCGAGCCGGGAGTGACGGATGCGTCATGGCCGGCCTGACCGGCCATCTGGACCTTCTTCCGGAGCAACGCCGGGATTTTTACCCGGCCGATATCTTCCGTGTCAGGGACGTGCGTGCAGGCTTCGGCGATGAGGACGCGGTCGCCGGGCTTCAGGGTGTCGATGGCTTTGGCGCCTTCCACGAAGGTGCGGATGTCGCCTTTGGCGCCGGCGAGGAGGATGGAGAAGCTCGTGAGGGGGTAGTCCGGCGGGAGGATGGCATTGACCTTGGCGAAGGCCTGGGAGTCGGTGATCGTGAGGGCGGGCGGGGCGCCGAGGCTGTCCAGGGCGCGCTGCAGGCCTTCCGGCTGGCAGCAGACGGGGATGCAGCCAAGGTCGAGGAGTTCGCGGAGGACCTGGACCTGCGGGAGGATGAGGCGGCCTTTCGGGGCCTCGCTGTCCTGCGGCATCACGAGGACGACGACATCGTCCTTTCCCACGAGCCCGCCGGTGAGGAGGCGGGGTTTGTCGTCGGGGCGCGCAGACTGGAGCCGCTGCAGCAGGCTCGCGTGGTCGTTGGCTTCCGCGCGGGAGCGTACTTCCACCACGGGGACTTGGGCTGTTTTCAGCAGCTGGAGCCAGCGGTCGTCTTCGGGGTGGCCGGAGCGGAGGAGGACGGCGATGTCGGTGGCGTCGATGGTGGCGCGGCTGCGGCGTTCGCGCTCGGCGCCCAGGGCGCCGGGGTCGCCGTAGCCGGCCGTGTCGACCAAAACGCAGGGACCCAGTCCCGGAAGCTCGATGGCTTTCCGGACCGGGTCCGTGGTCGTGCCGGGCAACTCGCTCACCAGCGAGACTTCCTGTCCCGCCAGGGCGTTCACCAGCGTGGATTTGCCGCTGTTCGTCGCCCCGAAGAAAGCGATTTGCAGCCGGTCCATGTTAGAAGCGGAAGTCGCGTTCGCCGTTCTCGATGCGCTTCAGCCGCTCGATGGCGATCTCGCGGATGCGGCCTTCGGGGATGTCCGTCAGGCTCTTCGCGATCATCCGTTCGCCTTCTTCGCGGGTGGCGGGGGAGGCGTAGTCCATCAGGTACTCCTTCAGGGTCATCAGGGCGTTCGGCGTGCAGCAGTAGGTGATCTTGCCGCTCTTGCACAGGGACATGAAGCGGTCGCCGGTGCGGCCTTCACGGTAGCAGGCGGTGCAGAAGGACGGGATGTGATCCTGCTCCAGGAGCCAGCGGACCACCTCGTCCAGCGGACGGGTGTCGGAGACGTCGAACTGGGCGGTCTCGTCGTGGCGTTCCTCGGTCGTGTAGCCGCCGACGCTGGTGCGCGAGCCGCCGCTGATCTGGGAGATGCCGCAGTTCAGGAGCTGCTCCCGCATCCGCTGGGATTCGCGGGTGGAGACGATCATGCCGGTGTAGGGGACCGCGATGCGGAGGACGGCGACCAGCTTGTGGAAGATCGCGTCCGGGAGGGCGTCGAAGTCACCCACGGAAATATCGTCGGCCGGGCAGATGCGCGGGACGCTGATGGTGTGCGGGCCCACGCCCCAGCGGGCCTCGAGGTGCTCGGCGTGCATCAGCAGGCCCACGAGCTCGTAACGGTAGCTGCTGAGTCCGAACAGGACGCCGATGCCCACGTCGTCGCAGCCGCCTTCCTGGGCGCGGTCCATCGCCTCGGTGTGCCACTCGTAGTTGCTCTTGGGGCCGGTGGGGTGCAGGCGCTGGTAGTTTTCCTTGTTGTAGGTCTCCTGGAACAGGATGTACGTGCCGATACCGGCTTCGTGCAGCTTGCGGTAGGAGTCCACGTCCGTCGCGGCGATATTGACATTGACGCGGCGGATGCTGTTCCCGCCTTCGCGGACGCTGTAGATGGTCTTGATGCTGTCGATGATGTATTCCAGCGGGTTGTGGCGCGGGTCCTCGCCGGCTTCGACGGCGAGGCGCTTGTGGCCGATGCGGATCAGCGCGCGGACCTCCTCCTCGATCTCCTGCTGGGAGAGCTTCCGGCGGGGAATCGTGCGGTTCTTGGCGTGGTAGGGACAGTAGGTGCACCCGTTGATGCAGTAGTTGGACAGATACAGGGGCGCGAAAAGCACGATCCGGTTACCGTAGAAACGATGCTTGATCGACGCGGCGAGCGAATAGATCTTCTCTTCCAGTCCGGGTTCGTTGCAGTCCATCAGGATGGCGGCTTCCCGGTGGGTCAGCCCTTTGCAGAGGGCGGCCTTCTCCAGGATTTCAAGCACGCGCTGGTGATTGCCACTTTCTCGGGCGGCTTCCTCGAGGGTGTCGAGCACTTCCTGGTGGTCGATGAATTCCTCGGCGTGGGCGGACTTGGGATTATACATGATCAAAACTGGATTAGGAACACAAAAGTAGGGAAGATTTCGTATATTTGCAAATTAATACTGAGCGAGAAAATATGACGCAGAAACAACATATCCTCCTGACCCTGGGCAAGGACCTTCTGTTCATCCTGGTGGCCCTTTTCCTCATCGTGAAAGGCCGTTTCCTGGGCGCCGTCGTCGGCGTCCTGGCCCTCCTGTGGTACGGCCGGGACTTTTCGCTGCGGATCAGGCAGCTGGGGCGGACGGAGGAATCCCGCCGCGATGTGGAGCGCCCTTCCGAGCCCCGGCGCCCGGACGACGCGCCCGTCGTGGATGACGGCAAGATCCAGGTGACGGACCTGTCCGGCGCCAAGGAAGTGGATTTCGAGAAAGAATAGGAAATGATTCCGCAGGAGACGGTACAACTCATTCTGGACACGGCCCGCGTCGAAGACGTGGTGGGCGATTTCGTGACGCTGAAGCGCCGCGGGAGCAGCCTGTGGGCCTGCTGTCCGTTCCACAATGAGAAGACGCCGTCCTTCCACGTGGAGCCTTCCCGCGGCATCTACAAGTGCTTCGGCTGCGGCAAGTCCGGCACGGCCGTGGGCTTCGTGATGGAGTACGAGAAACTCTCCTACACGGAAGCCCTCAAGTACCTCGCCCGCAAGTATCATATCGAGGTGAAGGAGAAAGAGGAATCGGCCGAGGACATCGCCGCCCGCCAGCGCAACGAGAGTCTCCTCGCCGTCTCGGAGTTCGCCTTCAACTTCTACAAGGACCAGCTTGCGACGGACGAAGGACGCGCCGTCGCCGTCCAGTATTTCCATTCCCGCGGCCTCGAGGACGGGACCATCGCCAAGTACGGCCTGGGCTGGGCCCCGAAGTCCAAAAGCGCCCTCACCGAAGCGGCGAAGAAGGAAGGCTACAAGGACGAATACCTGCTGGAAACGGGCCTCTGCGCCCAGTGGGACACGGACGGCTCCCTGCACGACCGCTTCTACGACCGGGTGATGTTCCCGATCCACTCGGTGAGCGGCCGCGTCATCGCCTTCGGCGGACGCACCCTGTTCACCGACAAGACTGTCGCCAAATACGTGAATTCCAAGGAGTCGGAGATCTACGTGAAATCCCGCTCCCTGTACGGCATCTATTTCGCCAAGGGCGCCATCTCCCGCGCGGACAAGTGCTACCTCGTGGAAGGCTACCTGGACGTCCTGTCGATGCACCAGCTGGGCATCACCAACGTGGTGGCCTCCAGCGGCACCTCCCTCACCGTGGAGCAGATCCGCCTCATCAAGCGGTTCACCGAGAACGTCACCATCATGTACGACGGCGACTCGGCCGGCATCCACGCCGCCCTGCGCGGCATCGACCTGATCCTGAAGGAGGGGATGAACGTGAAGGTGGTCCTCATCCCCGACGGCGACGACCCGGACTCCTACGCCCGGAAGCATACGCTGGAGGAGGTGGAGGCCTTCATCGCCGCGAACGAGCAGGACTTCATCGCCTTCAAGGCGGACCTCCTGCTGGGCGAGGCGGGGAACGACCCGCTCAAGCGGGCGAACCTCATCAACGACATCGCGGACACCGTGGCCGGCATCCCCGACGCGGTGAAGCGGTCGGTGTACACCGACGCCATCTCCTCGAAGTTCCGCATCGACGCGGACATCCTCACGGACCGCGTCCGCCGCACCCGGGAGAAGATCGCGGGCGAAGAGCGGACCCAGGCCCAGCGCGCGGCCGACCGCGCCCGGCGGGAGGAAGAGGCTCCCCGGGAGCAGGAGCCGGCCTATACGCCGCCGGTGAACGAGCTCCGCGCCCTGGAGACGCAGAGCCCGATCCTGGCCCCGTCCGAGCGCGAGCTCCTGGGCTTCATCCTCCGGGACGGCAGCTCGCCGCTCACGTTCGAGACGGATTCGGAATTCTATTCGGAGAATCCCCAGACCGTGGCGGAGTTCATCGACACGGCCCTCGCCGGCGACGGAATCGATTTTGCGAACGACGCCTACCGGCGCGCCTACGAGGCCTATTTCGCCCTATACGACGCCGGCAAGGGGCAGGACGAGATCGTCCGCGACCTGCTGAACGGGGCCGACGACGACGTCCGTTTCGTCGTCTCGCAGCTGTCCGACGACAAGTACGCGCTCACCGTCAAGCATTTCCAGCAGGCCCTGACCACCCGGGACTCCTGGCTGTCGAACTTCGTCCCCAAGGCCATCCTGGCCTATCACATCAAGCGGCTCCAGGCGGACCAGAACGTCCTGACGCGGGAGCTCGCCACGGCCGGTCCCGACCGGCAGCGCGAGATTTTCTCCGCGCTCGAGCGCATCAACGAACTCAAGAAAAGAATCAATATCAAACTCGGAAGACTGAAATGAACGACCACAAGAGAACCCTCGTGACCTGCGCGCTCCCGTACGCCAACGGTCCTGTCCATATCGGCCACCTGGCCGGTGCCTACATCCCCGGCGACATCTATGTCCGCTACCTCCGCCTGCGCGGGGAGGACGTCGTCTTCGTGTGCGGCTCCGACGAGCACGGTGTACCCATCACCATCAAGGCGCGCGCCCAGGGCGTCACGCCGCAGGACATCGTGGACAAGTACCACCAGGTGATGAAGGACGCCTTCACGGGCCTCGGCATCAATTTCGACATCTATTCCCGCACGACCTCGGAGGTCCACGACAAGACGGCGTCCGAATTCTTCCGGAAGCTGTATGACGAGGACAAGTTCATCACCAAGGAGACCGAGCAGTATTACGACGAGGAAGCGAAGACCTTCCTGGCGGACCGCTACATCATGGGCACCTGCCCCAAGTGCGGCAACCCCAACGCGTATGGCGACCAGTGCGAGAAGTGCGGCTCCACGCTGAGCCCCGAGGAGCTGATCGACCCGCGCTCCGCCCTGTCCGGCGCCACGCCCAAGAAGGTGAAGACCAAGCACTGGTACCTCCCGCTGGACCAGTACGAGCCCTGGCTCCGCGACTGGATCCTGGAGCAGCACAAGGAGTGGAAGACCAACGTCTATGGCCAGTGCAAGAGCTGGCTGGACGGCGGCCTGCAGCCCCGCGCCGTCTCCCGCGACCTGGACTGGGGCGTCCCCGTCCCTGTCGATGGTGCCGAGGGCAAGGTCCTCTATGTCTGGTTCGACGCCCCCATCGGCTATATCTCCAACACCAAGGAACTTCTCCCTCAGAGTTGGGAAAAGTGGTGGAAGGACTCGGAAACCCGGCTGGTGCATTTCATCGGCAAGGACAACATCGTCTTCCACTGCATCGTGTTCCCGTCGATGCTCAAGGCCTACGGCGACTTCATCCTCCCGGAGAACGTCCCGGCCAACGAGTTCCTGAACCTGGAGGGCGACAAGATCTCCACCTCCCGCAACTGGGCCGTCTGGGTCCACGAGTACGAGGAGCAGTTCCCGGGCCAGGAGGATGTCCTGCGGTACGTCCTCACCGCCAACGCCCCGGAGACCAAGGACAACGACTTCACCTGGAAGGACTTCCAGCAGCGCAACAACTCCGAGCTCGTGGCCGTGTTCGGCAACTTCGTGAACCGCGCCGTCGTCCTCACGCACAAGTATTTTAACGGCGTCGTTCCGGAGAACTTGAAGCCGGAACCCATCGACGCCGAGACCCTCGCCTCCATCGTCCCCTGCAAGGAGGCCCTGGAGAAGTATGTGGAGACCTTCCACTTCCGCGAGGCCCTGAAGGAGGCGATGAACATCGCCCGCATCGGCAACAAGTACATCTCCGACATGGAGCCCTGGAAGGTGGCGAAGACCGATATGGACCGCACCGCCTCCATCCTGTACACCTGCCTGCAGATCTGCGCCGACCTCGCCATCGCCTTCGAGCCCTTCACGCCCTTCAGCGCCGGGAAGCTCCGCGACATCCTCCGCGTGGGCATCGACGCCGGCACCGACCACCGCGCCGGTGAAGGCGTCCCGACCGTGAACTTCTACAAGAGCGGCGAGGGCAAGGCCCTGCATACGCGTCCGGCTTCTGTCATTCCGAGCGAAGCTTCCTCTGTCATTCCGAGCGAAGCTTCCTCTGTCATTCCGAGCGAAGTTTCTTCTGTCATTCCGAGCGAAGCGAAGGAATCTCTGGTCCTGCGCTGGGATATGCTCGGCACCCCCGAACTCCTGCCCGCCGGCCACGCCCTCGGCGAGAGCGTCCTGCTGTTCCAGAAGATCGAGGACAGCGTCGTGGACGCGCAGATCGCCCGCCTGGAGGCCATCAAGGCCGAGCGCGAAGCGGCCGAGGCCGCCAAGGCCGCCGAGGAGGCCGCGAAGAAGGTCGAGCCGCAGAAGCCTGAGGTGACCTTCGACCAGTTCGGCGCGATGGACATCCGCACCGCCACGGTCCTTGCGGCGGAGCGCGTCCCTAAGACGGACAAGCTGCTGAAACTCACCATCGACACGGGCATCGACACCCGCACCATCGTCTCCGGCATCGCCGAATACTACAGCCCGGAAGACATGCTGGGCAAGCAGATCTGCATCCTCGCGAACCTCGCGCCCCGCGCCATCCGCG
>CAMNGM010000037.1 GCA_946538425.1 uncultured Bacteroidales bacterium
AGTCCAGGATGGCCTGCGTCTTGGAGATGGCGATGCCGCCCAGGCGGGCGGTGAAGAGCCAGTTCAGGGTGAGGCCGTTCCAACCCACGTGACCGCCCCAGGAGAGACGGTGCTTGGCATCGGTGGAACCGGCGTAAATCATATCCTTCTCGTCGTAGTCGGCGATGATCATGCCGTCGGCGTTGAGGCGGTAGAAACCGTGCTCATCGGTGGCGATGGTCGTGACGTATACGTCACCCAGGGTGCCGCCCTCATACAGGAAGTTGTTCAGGCCGCCGAAACCGCCCATCGGCATTCCGTTGGCGCTGCTCACGGTTCCTTTCTCCGGATCCATGAATTTGAGGTCCACGATCTTGTTCTGGTTCCAGGTCCAGGTGAGGTAGGTGCCGTAGTTCCACTTGCCGCGGCTGTCGTCGAAGCGGAGGGCCATCTCGATACCGGTGTTGTCCACGCGGCCACCGTTCAGGTACATGTCCGTGTTGAGGGAAGTGGTGGTGATGCGGGGGTCGAAGAACTGGTTGAAGGTCTTCGCGTAGTAGTAAGTCGCATCGATCTGCAGCTTGCTGTCGAAGAAATGGATGTTCGTACCCAGTTCCCAGGACTTCGTGCGCTCGGGCACGAGCTTGGTGTTGCGGCGGCGGGCGCTGGTCGCGACGTTGCCGCTCACCTGCTCGTGGCGGGGATCCAGCAGGAACAGGGCCGGATCCGGGGCGTTACCCACCTCGGAATAGGAGGCGCGGAGTTTCCAGTAAGGGAAGAAACTGCTCTTCATGAAAGGAAGCAGTTCCGTGACGATGCCGGAAAGGCCCACGGTCGGATAGGTGATGCCGCCTGCGGTGTACAGGGCGGAGTTCCAGTCCACACGGTAGGTCATGTCCAGGTAGACCTTGCTGCGGTAGCCCAGCTGGGCGTTCGCGAACACGGACTGGTTCTGGGAACGGTAACCTCTCGAGGAAAGCAGCGTGTGGGAGTTGTTCTGGTCGATGTTGCTCAGGTCGAACTTGTTGTTGACGGTCTTCAGCGGACCGGAGACATTGTCCGACCGGAAGGTGATGTCGTCGATGTTGGCGCCCACCACGCCGGTGAGGTTGAACACGTTGTCGCCGAAGTACTTGTTGAAGGTGGCGAGGACCTCGCCGAACTTCTGCTCGGTGTACTGGTTCACGCGGCCGTAGAAGCCGTGCTTGGAACCTTCGGTGAAGAGGGTGTTCGTGGAGGCGTCGAACTTGCGCTCCTGGACCTCGTCGGTGCGGTCGTACTTGGCGCGGGCGCTCAGGGTCAGCCACTTGAAGGGCTTGTAGGAGAGCTGCCCGGAACCCATCATACGGTTCTTCTGGTTCTGCCACTTCTGGTGCTCGGTGATCCAGTAGGGATTCTGCATCGAGTGCTCGAAGTCGTAGGGCCAGTACTGGGTCTTGATGTTGCGGCCGGCGTCATAGCGCTCGTACACGCCCACCTTGGAGAAGTCGTCTCCCGCAGGGAACAGGTACACCGGGACGATCGGGTTGCCGTATTCGCCCTGGGCGATCATGTTCTGCTCGTCCACGCGGCCGTAGGTCATGTTCACGTCCATCGTGAGGATGTCCTTCACGAGGTCGGTGGTGTTGCGGAAAGAGAGGTTGTAGCGGTCCACGTTGTTGTTGTGGACGATGCCGCGGGCGTTCGCGACGGCGGCGGAGACGTAGGTCTGGCTGCGGTCGGTGCCCGTCGACAGGGAGATGGAGTTCACCTCGTTCACGCCCGTCTGGAAGAAGTCGCGCGGGTTGTAGGTGGACGGGGTGTCCAGCTTCGCGCCCCAGCTGTAGTAGGAGCCGGGGGAGGACGGGCCGTACGTGTTCTGGAACTGCGGCATCACATAGGCGCGGGACAGGGTCGTGGAGTTCGAGTAGTCGATGTCCAGCCGGTCCTTGCCGCCCTTCTTGGTGGTGATGATGATGACGCCGTTCGCCGCGTTGGCGCCGTACAGGGCCGCCGCGGACGGGCCGGAAAGGACGGAGATGGACTCGATGTCGTCCTGGTTCAGGGAGCCGAGCACGTCACCGGTCTGGCCGGCGCCGGCGTAGACGCCTTCCGGCTGGGTGCCGCGCAGGGACTGCATCGGGATACCGTCGATCACATACAACGCATTGTTGTTGTTGGAGATGGACTTGGAACCGCGCATCACGATACGGGATGCGCCGCCCGCGCCCGTGGAGGACTGGCTGATGGATACGCCCGCCACCTTGCCGTTGAGGCCGTTGACGAAGGAACCCACCGGACTCACCGTCTCCACTTTGGCCTGCTGGACATTGTAGGAGAGGGATTTTTCCTCCTTGCGGATACCCATGGCGGTGACGACCGTCGCGTTGAGCGCGATGTTTTCCGACGCCAGGGTGACATCGATGACCGAACGGCCTCCGATCTGCTCGACGGCATCCTTCTGGCCGATGTAGGAGAAGCGGAGGGCCTCCGCCGAAGCCGGGACGGTAATGGAATAGCGACCGTCCAGGTCGGTGATGGCACCTACCGAAGTATCTCCCTCCACGACGACGCTGGCGCCGATGAGCGGTTCTCCGAAGTCATCGGTGACGGTACCCGTGATGGTCCGGTTCTGGGCCAGGGCGAGTCCGCCAGCGATGAACAGCCCCGACAGGGCCGCAAGGGTCCTGGTCAAGACTTTCTTTAGTTGGAAACTCATAAGGTTGATTGGTTGGTTGATAAAGGATTATGTTATTAATGCTTTGTTTCCGTTAAAAAATCTTACAAAGATACGGACATTTGTGAAGGAATGAAAGAGCGCGACCTTATTTTTTCCACGCCTGGACCTGAAGCCGCTCCTGGGTCGGCTTCCCGTCCACCCGGGGCTGCACGGCGAATCTCACCGTGTCCAGGCCTTCGGGCATCGTGAACTTCACGTGGATGGTGTCGCGTTCGTCGGCCTTCATCCGGCCGGGCTGGCGCATCCTTACATAGGGACGCCACTCCTCGGGGATGTCGAAGACGATATTCGCCCTACGGGTGTTCCCGTTTCCGTGGCGGAAGAAGAAGTCGCCCGTCTCGCCGGGCCGGAGCGCGCCGTAGCTCAGCACCTTGTGGCTCATATACAGGCCTTCGCCATAGGCGTAGGGACGGTCCTCCTCGATGGGGTGGTTGAAGCCGATGACTTCGCCCTTGATGGCGAAGGTGCGGACGTTCACCGGGGAATGCTGGTACCGGACCTGGATTTCCTCCCGCATCGGCCCGGGCCGGTAGGCGGGATTGTAGGTGACTTCCAGCACCTCGTCGGCGCCCGGCGGCACCGGTTTCCGGTCGAACCGGGCTTCCGTGCACCCGCAGGGGGTGTAGAGCTGGACCGGGTACAGGGTGTCCGGGTACACATTCTTGGCCACGAGCCGGACGGTCACCGGCCCCTCGATCTCCTTGATCTTGCCCAGGTCGGCCTCCCGGCCTTCGGACGTCCGGATGGTCCGGATGCCGTCTTTGGGGGCGCAGGCCGCCGCGAGCAGCAAAAGTACGATATATATTCCTTTTCTCATTTTCCTGAAACAGATTCCTTCGCTCCGCTCGGAATGACAGTTGTCATTCTGAGGAGGCCGAAGGCCGACGAAAGAATCTACAGTCCGCTGACCGTATCGTTATACAGGGCGAATCCGCTCAGAACCGGACAGGCCAGGGCACTCTTGATGCGCACCTTCACGGCATCGGCCGTGACGGAGCTGCCCAGAATGATGCGCTTGTGGCCGATGGTGGTCTTGGCGCCGTCGCCCCAGGACTTCCAGCTGCCGCCGGAGCGGACCTGGATCTCGAAGCTCTCCACGCGCTGGCCCAGCGGGATGTACTCCTGGAGCATCACCCGGTTGAAGGTCTTGCTGCCGGCGAGCTCGAATTCGATGTCCACGGCCTTCACGTCGTCGTTCGTGGCGAAATAGGAGTCATAGTTCCCGTCCAGCATCTTCGCCGGACCGTACTTGTCCGGGTTGTCGCCGCGGACGGCCGTCGCCGTGGCGGTGGCTCCGTCGGCGAGGTTCGTGGCGAACACCGCCTCCCGCATCTTCGTGAAGGCCTCGATCACCTTCACTTCCTTCGCATCGATGACGCCCCGGTCGGACGGCGGCACGTTCATCAGGAACACGGAGTTGCGTCCGACGCTCTTGTAATAGAGGTCCATCAGGTCCTTCGCCGTCTTCCGGCTGTCATTGGCCCCGTAGAACCAGCCGTTGTGGTCGCCGATCTGCTGGATGGAGAAGTCGCTCTCGGCCGGGCACCAGGACGCGGCACCCTTGTCGCCGGAACCCAGGTAGGCCTCGTAGTTGCCGGGCAGGTTGCTCGGGGTGAGCCCGCGGCCCGCGATGTCCAGGGTCGCCCAGTCGGTCTCCCCGGCGACACCGGCCTCGTTGCCCACCCAGCGGCAGCCGGGACCGCCGTTGGAGAAGATCACGCACTGCGGGTTGGCGTCCAGGACGACCCGGTTCACCGCCGTCCAGTCGAAGTTCCCGGCGTGGTTGCCGTCGAACCACATCTCCACGACGGGCGCGTACCGGGTCATCAGGTCCTTGAGGGCGCGTTTGTACATCGTCTCGTACTCGGCCGTGCTCTTCCCGGACACTTCGATCATCCGGTCCCAGGGGGAGAGGTAGATGCCCATGTTCACGCCGTACTTGTTGCAGGCGTCGCGGAGGGCCTGCAGGACGTCGGTATGGTTCGAGCAGTCGGGATTGGCCACGTCCGTCGTGCTTTCGGGATTGTCCCAGAGGCAGAAGCCGTCGTGGTGCTTGGCTGTGATGATGATCTCGCCGAAGCCGTTGTCCCTGGCGGTCTTCACCCACTGGTCCGCGTCGATGGTCTTGGGCTTGTAGTTCTGGAGCAGGAGGCTCTCGGACCAGGTTTTTCCGTTGCAGGTGGGATTCTCGCCGTCCCAGCCGGAGAAGGTGGCCTGGCCGTAGTGGTAAAACATCAGCAGTTCCTGGCGCTGCCAGGAGAGCTGTCCTTCCGTGGGCACGGCGCCGTAGGCGGCCGGCGCGCCCGGGTCGGTGGGCGTGGGCGTCGGGGGTTCCGGCGTCGTGCCGCCCTTCACGGTGACGGGACAGGTGGCGGTGAAGCCGCCGTCCACCGTCGTGACGGTGATGACGGCCGAGCCGGCGGCGACGGCCTGGACCTGGCCGTCCTCCTTGCCCACCGTCGCGACGGACTCCTTGTCGGAGGACCAGGTCACGCGGGGATTGGTGGCGTTTTTCGGGCTGACGCGGGCGCCGAGGCGGAACCCCTGGCCCACGGTGAGCTCCAGGTTGGCGCGCGTCACCGCAACCCCCGTCACGGCGACGGTGCCGTCTTTTTCCTCCGGCGTCTCGGGGTTGGATTTGGGCGTGCAGGTGAAGGCGGTCGACGCGATGACGGCCGCTCCGATCAGTTTTCTGAGGTTTTTCATCGAGTTGGGGTTAATAGCGGTAAGCAATGGCTTTCCCGGCCTTCCGGGCCCGGGCGGGCACGAGCGTGAAAGCGAAGCTCCGGTCCTCGCTGGACCAGACGGTGCGGGCGGGCTCGGGGCGGGAGCCCCAGCTGTCGTAGCCGCCCACGCCGGAGGCGGCCCCGTCGATGCAGATTTCGGTGAAATCGCGGTCGGGAACGTCGCAGAGGTGGGTCTGGTGGCGCTTGTGGTACTTCGCGGCCTCTTCCTCGTCGTGGACGGGCGGCGTGTCGAAGTTGCTCCACTGGAACGGCTGTCCGGACTCTTCGCTGTCCAGGTCCTCGACGCTGTGGCGGAGGGCGCTGAACTCGAAGGCGCCGTCGGCGACGACCGTCAGCGACTTCGTGGCCAGCCACTCGGTCTCCGTGTGGTGACCGGTTTCCTGCGGCCGGACATACGGGAAGAACTCGTCGGAGGCCTTGGTCGTGAAGACGGACTTGAAGGTGCCGCTGTTGCGGTCGATGTAATTCTCCACCGGACCGCGGCCGAAGTACTGGAAGTCATTCTCTTTCACGCGGAAGCGGAAGCCGATGCGGGGAATGTCCACGGGCTTCTTCTCCGCGCCGTGGAACGCGGCCGCAATCTTCAGGAGGCCGCCGGAGAGGAGGGTGTAGTCCACCGCCATCGTGCATCCGCCCGGAAGGGCGTAGCGGGCGTGGATGGTTCCTTCCTCGACCGTCACCTCGGCCTGGAAGGCCTGGGAGGCCTCTTTCCAGGCATAGGCCCGGTAGGGCTGGTTGTTGCCGTAGTCGTTGTCGGTGGGACCGCGCCAGAAATTCGGACGCAGGCCGAAGTCCGGGTCGAACAGGTCGTTCCCCCGGAAGGTATAGCTCCGGACGATGCCGAGGGCCTTGTCGAAGACCAGGACGCCCTGGCCGGCCTCGAGCCGGATTTCGTCCCCGCTTTCGGTCGCTTCCGCATTCCGGCGGGACTTGTAGGCTTTCGGTTCGCCCGTGTCCTTCACGAGAACCTCGTCCGCGGCGACGATGGCGCCCTTGGCGAGCAGCGGCAGCGCGCGGGCGGTCTCCGTCTCGAAGAAGATCCGGTATTCGCCCCGCTTGCGGAGTTTCCGTTTCGGAATCGCCACGGTGAACTCCTCGGAACCCTGGGCCGGGGTGGAGAAGGAAAGCTTGCCCTTCCGCACCGGCTTTCCGTCCCGTTCGAGCCGCCAACGGACCGTGTAGTCGCTCAAATCCTTGAAATAGAATCGGTTCTGAATGGCGAACCGGCCTTCCTCCGGAGCGACGCCGGTGATGGCGATGTCCTGGTAGACGTGCTTGACCTCATAGTATCCGGGGTGCGGTTCGCGGTCCGGATTGACGATGCCGTTGCACAGGAAGTTCGCGTCGGAGGGCGCGTCCACGCCGTAGTCGCCGCCGTAGGCCCATCCCTTGTCGGCGTCGTACAGGCCCTGGTCCACCCAGTCCCAGATGAAACCGCCCTGCAGGTGCGTGTGGGCGTAGATCTGCTCCCACTGGAGGTCGAGGGAACCGGTGGAGTTGCCCATCGCGTGGGCGTATTCGGACGGGACGACCGGCCGGCCGCTCTCCTTCTCGCCCATCCGGGCGAACCAGTCGGCGCCGGGATACTGCGGGACGAGCATGTCCGTGTTCCACTCCCTTTCCGCCCGCTCGTAGCATACGGGACGGTTCTGGCCGTCCTTCTCCAGGGCCTTCAGCACGCGGTAGGCCTCGTAGAAGTTCACGCCGTTGCCGGCTTCGTTGCCGAGGGAGAGGATGGTCACGCACGGGTAGTTCGCCGTGCGGTGGTACATATTCAGGACGCGGTCCAGGTGCTTGGCCTGCCACGCGGCGTTGTTGCCGAGGGTGCGGTCCAGCTTGTAGCCCATCCCGTGGGACTCGATGTTCGCCTCGTCATAGACATAGAAGCCCAGGCTGTCGCAGAGCTCGTAGAACTCCCGCGGCTGCGGGTAGTGGCAGGTGCGGATGGCGTTGATGTTGGCCATCTTCATCAGTTGCAGGTCCTGCAGGATGTTCTCCCGGGTCTGGTAGTGGCCCGTGTAGGGGTTGTGCTCGTGCATGTTCACGCCCTTGAACTTGACGGGCTGCCCGTTCACCAGCAGGGCCTTCACGTCGCGCTCCCCGTCCTTGACGGTCGCGATCTCGATGCGGCGGAAGCCCACGTGGAAGCGGGTGTATTCCCCGTCGACTTTCAGGAGCAGGGTGTACAGCTCCGGCGTCTCGGCCGACCATTTCCGCACCTGCGGGATGGTGTCCGGGACGGAGGCCATTTCGCCGGCGAAGTCGTAGCGGGCGTCGGCGACGGTTTCGCCGTTCCGGTCGAGGAGTTCATAGGACACCTCGGCCCGGGCTTCCGAGCGCATCTTCAGCTGGAAGACGCCCTTGGAAAGCGTGGGGTCCAGGGTGGAGACGACGCTGAAGTCGAAGCGGGCCGGCGTCTTCTCGCTGGACAGGTACACGTCCCGCTCGATGCCGCTGATGCGCCAGAAATCCTGGCACTCCAGCCAGGAGGCAGTAGTATAGCGGTATACCCTGAGCGTCAATTCATTGTCGCCTTCCTTCAAGGCTGCGGTAATGTCGAACCGGGCGAGGCTCTTGGAGTCCTCGGAGTAGCCGATCTGCGTCCCGTTCACGTAGACATACGTGCCGGACTTGACGCCGGCGAGGTTCAGGAAGACCGTCCGGCCCTTCCAGCCCGCCGGAACGGTGAAGGTCCGGTGATAGACGGCGGCGGGGAAGACTTCGGGCAGCACGGGCGGCTGCGGGTCCTTCGGGCAGAAATCGTACGGGATGTTGGTGTAGATGGCGACGCCGTACCCCTGCACCTCCCAGTTTCCCGGCACCCGGATCGCGTCCCAGTCGGTACCCCGGTACCGTTCCATCTCGTGGTGGTCGTCGAAATACTTGAAGTCCCACGTTCCGTTCAGGTCCACGTAGTTCTCGCTCTCCCGGAAGCCCTTGGAGAGGGCGTCGGCGCGGCTGGCGAACCAGACGGCCTCCGTGCGCCGGGTTTCGGCATTCACGTTCGTGATGTCCACATCCTGCCAATAAGGCAGGTCCTGGGCCGCGGCGATGGCCGGGACCAGGAGGGCGATGAGAATCTGTATATTTTTCATTGTCAATAGGTTATCGTTTCAGTAAGGCGGATGTCCGCCGAGGAGGCGCCCACCTGGAGGATGAAGTCGCCGCGCTCGGTGACGGTTTCGCCGGCGGCGTTCACGAGCGAGAACGCGTCGGCCCCGAGCTTCAGGGTGACAGGGACGGTTTGGCCGGCCTTGACGAAGACGCGGTCGAAGGCGCGGAGCTGCTTCCGCGGCCGGACGGTGGAGGCGAGCGGGTCCTCCACGTACAGCTGGACCACCTCGTCGCCGTCGCGGGAGCCGGTGTTCTTCACGTCCACCGTCACCTCGATGTCCGGAACGCGGCCGGAGACGCGGAGGTTGGCGTACTCGAAGGTGGTGTAGCTCAGGCCGTAGCCAAAGGGGTAGAGCGGATCGGCGGACATTTCCACGTAGTCGTGTCCGCGGGGATTCTTCTTGTTGTAGTACACCGGGAGCTGGCCCGCGTCGCGGGGAACGCTCACGGGGAGGCGTCCGGCCGGGTTGTAGTCGCCGAACAGGACGTCGGCGAGGGCCGTGCCACCTTCGCCGCCGGGGTACCACATCGTCAGCAGGGCGTCGGCCTTCTCCGCGGCCCACCGCTTGTCCAGCGGACGGCCTTCGACATACACCACCACGACGGGCTTTCCGACGGAGTGGACCGCCTTCAGGAGCTCGTTCTGGAGGCCCAGGAGCTCCAGCGACGAGCGGTCGAAGCCTTCGCCGGCCTCCATGTCGGAGACGGATTCCCCGTCCACGACGGCGGCGCCGGTGTCGATGTATTTGGTCTTGAAGTCGCGGGCGGAGGAGCCGCCCACCACGACCACGGCCACATCGGACAGCATCGTGGCGACGAGCGCCTGGGCGATGGAGGAATGCTCCTTGTCGCGGATGGCGCAGCCCTTCACGTAATGGACGTCGACGCCCTTGGCCTCCAGGCCTTCCTTCATCGTGACCACGTGGTCCTCCGCCTGCGGGGCGGTGTAGTCGCCGAGCTGGTTGTACTGGTTGTCGGCGTTCGGGCCGATGAGGGCGACCCGCATTCCCTTGGAGAGCGGCAGGACGCCGTTGTTCTTGAGGAGGACGACGCCTTCCCGGGCGGCCTGCGCGGCCACTTCGAGGTGTTCGGGCGTCCGGACGAGGCCGGCGGCCGCGGTCTCGTCGACATAGGGGTGGTCGAACAGGCCCGCCTCGAACTTGCGGACGAGGACGCGCTTCACGGCGCGGTCCAGGACGGCCTGGCTCACCCGGCCCTTTTCCACGGATTCCTTCAGCAGCGAGAAGCAGTTCGCCCCGAGGTCCACGTCCACGCCGGCGTTGAGCGACAGCTCGCCGGCTTGTTGCTTGTCGGCGGCGACCTTGTGGTCCCGGGCGAGGCCGTCGATGCTTTCCAGGTCGCTGACCACAAACCCCTTGAAGCCCCACTGGTCGCGCAGGACGCCGGTCAGGAGCTCCGGGTTGCAGGTGGTGGGGATGCCGTCCAGGGAGTTGTAGGAGGTCATCACGGACAGGGCGCCCGCGTCGATGGCGGCCTTGAAAGTGGGCAGGACATTCTCCTTCAGGTCGCGCATCCCGATGATGGACGGGTTGCCGTTATGGCCGCCCTCCGGGACGCCGTAGGCCACGAAATGCTTCAGGGTGGAGACGACACCCTTCGAGGAAGTGCCCCGCACCATCGCGGAAGCCATTTCCGAGGTCAGGTGGACATCTTCGCCGTAGGTCTCTTCCACGCGGGACCAGCGCGGCTCGCGGGCCAGGTCGATCACCGGGCCGTAGCCGATGGTCGCCCCCTGCGCCTGCAGTTCCGTGCCGATGGTTTCGCCCACCTTCTCCACCAGTTCCGTATCCCAGGTGGATGCCAGGCCGATCGAGGTGGGGAACACCGTCGTGCCGATGGCCATATGCCCGTGCGGGGCCTCTTCCGCGAGGATGATGGGAATGCCCAGCCGGGTCGAGTCCATCGCGTAGCGCTGCAGGGCGTTGTACGCCTTCGCGGCGAGGGTGGGGTCGAGCCCGTTCTCCAGGGTCTTCTTCGTCCACGGATCGGCGCGGAAAACGGCCCAGAGCATCCCTCCGTGCTGGTTCTGGATGAAGTCGCGATAGGCGTCGGAGATGGCCACGCTGTCGGCCGACACCTTGTCGTACATCGGCCAGCCCAGCGGGCAGACGAGCTGTCCGAGCTTCTCCTCGACGGTCATCCGTTTCAGCAGGTCGTCGGCCCGCTCTTCCGCGGTGCGGGCGGCATCTTTGTACAAAGGAGTTTTGCCATTGCATCCGGTGAGGATCACGGCTATCGAAAATACAAATAGAAAACGTTTCATCGTGTTATGTTATGGAGGGGCAAAGATAATGAAAAATGCCGGCATATCCGGTTTCTTCTTTGTTTTTTTCTGTCAAATGGAAGCTCCTGATAGCTAATGAGTTGTCTTATAATGCCTTGTCCAAAATGGGTAGGCAATTATTCATAATCGGTTGATTTGTAGGCTGTTCCATTTCTCATCTGAGTACGGGCCGTTTCCTGTTTCCGGTATGATCTGCTTGCAAATCCCGCAAATCCTTCCGATATTCGCAACAGGAGCATCAGGCTCCATTAGTTCGAGAGGTATGAAGCGTCGGAAGTTTTACAAGAACACCTGGACCCATTGTTATCAGAGGACTGCGGATGGCGGTGTCCTCTTCTACACCTACAGTGACCATCTGGTCTATTTCACCCACTATTGCATATCGGCCAGGAAGTACCAGATCCGGGTGCTCGCGATGTGTCAGATGCCCGATCATGTCCACGATACCATCCTGACTGACCGGAAGGAAAATCTGGAACGCTTCAAGTGCGAGACGAACACTTCCTTCTCCCGGAAGCACAATGAACGGTTCCGTCGGAAAGGTTCCGTCTTGGAAGGCCCCTATGGCCGGGCGCCGAAGTTCGAGCTGAAGAAGATCCGCACGAACCTGATTTATGTGGAGAACAATCCTGTAGAACGCAAGTTGGTGAACCGGGCCGAGGAGTACCGGTGGAACTACCTGGCTTATGCCGATAACGACCATCCTTTTTCTGAAAAACTAGTCATTCGGAAAGCAAGCTGGCCACTCCGGAAGGCGGTCCGCGAAGTGAAGGCGCATTTCAGGGCGGGAAAGCCGATGAACTATGCCCAACTGGAACGCCTCTTCCGGCCGTTGAATCGCAAAGAAGGGCTCCAGTTGACAGATTTCATCATTACCACTTACAATGTAATCGATTATCAGGCGGCGATTGATTTCTTTGGCAGCTATGACGATCTGCTGATGGCAACTCATTCGACTGCCGGCAGCGAGTATGATTTGAAGGAACACTTTGTCGGCAAGTCAGATGCCTGCTATAATCAGATGACCGCCATGCTTTTACGGGAGGGGAAAGTGAAAGACATCCACGATCTTCTCTCCCTGTCTGACGATGAGAAATATGAATTGTACCTTCTTCTTCAACGCACGATCGATGCCCTTCCCGAGCAGATAGCCGGTTTCCTCCATCTTGCGATGAAAAGGGTGTGAATCCGCCATTATCTTAGTAACGGAAAAACCACTGGCATATTTATCATATATGTGTTGTGGAGATGGCTCGCTAAGTATAACGGATTGATCCAACGGACCGACATTAAATGTAATTTTGTACTACTTTCAGGTGCATTCTGGGAGCCGTAATCTCTATGCTGTTTTGACCCGGTGGATGACCGCTAGATGCGTGCCCCTGTCGTTCGTTATCATAAAGACTCCCTGGTGATTCTTGCCCATCGTACCCTAGTATGTCGTAATTCCTCCGGATTTTACGGCTCGTAAGGCTCTTACTTATACCGATCCGCGGGAACGCGTTCAAATAGGGAAACGTTTCCTTTTGCTCGCCTTTGGGCCGTAGAATGGAAGCGACAATCAATCAATACTTTAAACATTATTGCCTAGTCGTTTCTGACTAGGCAATAAATATCAACACGCTATAAATCAAGTATTTTCATTTAACGGCCCTGTTTCTGGCCCTTCTTCATTCGTTCCCGCTCGGCCTTCAACGCCCCCTTCCGGGGCGTCGAGGCACCTTTCCGCGGCGCCCGGCCGGGAACTCGCGCAGGCCGCTGCCGCGAGGATGAACGGTCTTCTCATCTTTCTTTATCTGTCACGGAAGTTCCACTTGCAGTTGTCGCTCGAGAAATCGAAGTCGCCCATCGCGACCGTGCTGTCGCCCGTGCTCAGGAGGCAGCGCTGCTTCCCGCATTTGCAGGCCACCTTGGTCAGGATGCGGAAGGTGCCGTCGGTGAGCTGTTCGATGCGCCAGAGTTCGTTGTCGGCGCCGGTGTAGGCCGGAACGGCCATGAGTTCGCCGTCCTCGTCCACGGCCAGGGCCCGCTCGGTGCCGGCGATGGTGATCTTGTAGTACGGAGCGCCGAGGTAGCCGCCCTTGTCGGGCACGGCCGTGACGGTCCAGCGCTGGTGCGGACGGAACATGTAGTCGCCCGCGCGGACGGGAATCTCGCCGGCGGGCCAGCGATCCTCCACCTCCTCGAGCGTCTGCTCGGCCAGGGAGACGACGGGTTCGTTGGGATCGATGCGGAAGGCCCGCATTCCGCCCTGCTGGCGCACGAAGTCGACGGCGAGCTCCAGCGCGTAGCCGCGGCGCTCGGACTCGATCTCGTAGGTCCCTTCCTTGAACGGGTCGGCCGCCACCGGCCAGCCGTTCTTCCAGAGCAGGGAGCGCACGGCGAGGACGCTGCGGCCGCTGCGGTTGTAGTCCGCCTCGTAGTGGAAGGACATCTTCTCCACGCCCTCTTCCTCGACGTACCAGCCGAAGTGGCCGGGGCCGGTGGCGCGGTTGCCCGCGGACAGGACCATCTTGCCGCCGCCCTGGAGCATATCACGGCCCATGTTGTCCAGATACGGGCCGGTCACGCTGCGGGAACGGCCGCAGACGATGTTGTAGGTGGAGTTGACGCCGTCGCAGCAGGTGCCGTGGGTGCCCAGCAGGTAGTACCAGCCGTCCTTGTACATCAGGGCCGTGGCCTCGCAGTCGATGGCGATGTCGACGGCCTTGTTGCCGGCGACCCGCTTGCCTGTCCCGGGATCCAGCTCGACGATGCGGATGGCGCCGAAGTAGGTGCCGTACGAGCACCAGAGGCGTCCGGTGGTGGGATCGAGCAGGAAGGCCGGGTCGATGGCCCAGCAGTCTTCGTCATCCCCCGCCCAGGCCACGAGTTCGGGTTCGGTGTAGCCGAAGTCGGGGGACTGGGGATCCAGGGTCTTGGTCCACATGGTGGTGACGTTGCCGCGGGTCTTGCCTTCGGTGCCGGGATAGCCGGCGCTGTAGGACACGAGGTAGCGGTCGCCGATCTTGATGACGTCCGGGGCCACGCCGCCGCCGGTGCGGACGGCGCCGTCATGCCAGGTCCAGCCGTCCTCCGAGATGAGGCCGCCGGCGCCTGTGCCGAAAGTATAGTATTTGCCGTCGCACTTGACGATCGTGGACGGGTCGTGGATGTAGACGTTGCCGATCTGGGCCGCAGCGGGAATCGCATACAGGGCCGTCAGGAGGAAGGCGATGAGGTAGAGAGCGATCTTTTTCATGGCGTGCGGATTATTGGTTGGTGACGGTGAAGTTCGTGTACGGGCGGCCCGCTCCGTCGAGGAAGCGGACGCAGAAGTCGCTCATGCCCGGGCCGTTGATGACGGCGCCCCGGAGGACGTGGCGGCCGGCCTTGAGGGTGATCCGGCGGGAGACGCAGTCATCCACCACCATGCGGCGGTCGCCGGACAGGAGGAGGGCTTCCTCGCCGTCGATCCACCACTTGGAACCGGAATTGGAGCCGACGGAAAGGCGTACGGTGACGTCTTCGGGGATGTTGAGCACGGTCACGGCCAGGTAGAGCGCCTCGGTCGGATGCAGGCCGAGGCCGGTGGCGAAGCGGTAGAGCTTCACGTTGTAGCGCTTGCTGTCATAGCAGTGCCAGGCGAGTTTGGTCTTCTTGTCCAGCTTGACCTTCTGTCCGTCCTTCGGGACGATGGTCATCTGGTCCGGGAAGTGGATTTTCGCGAATTCGTCGTTCAGGTAGCTGTCGTCGAAGATGGCGTTGGTGCGGATCTCCGGCTTGGCGATGGGCTCCAGGAGCGACCAGCGGCGGATGAAACCGTCGGCGTCCGGGGTGGCGGGAGCGACGCCCGCGGGGGCGAAGTAGTCCTCCAGGACGGGCTTATGGTACGAGAGATCCAACTGGGCGAGGGCGGGCAGCGCCGCGAAAAGGCCCAGGGAGAGGGCGGAAACGAAGAGCCGCCGGAAAAAGGTCATGGACATAAGTGAAACGATTGGTTTAGTCGGTTGTCATTCACACAAAGATAATGATTATATTTGCATAATGAAAGGAAAATCTATGAGTAAAAGAAGAGGCGACCGGGCCCGTAACCGGAAAGAACAGGGACAGAAGCGGCAGAAGAAAGTGCGGATCGTTCCCGAGTTCGTGGGAACGGCGATGATGTCCCGCGAGGGATTCGTGTTCGTCCGCATCGAAGGACAGGAGGAAGACGTTTTCGTCAAGGCCTCCAAGACCCGGGGCGCCCTGCACGGGGACACCGTGCGGGTGGCCGTCACGCAGGAGCGGGAAGGCAACGTGCGGCGCCGCAGCGGCGAGATCGTCGCCATCATCGAACGTTCCAAGAAGCCCTTCGTGGGCATTCTCCATATCGTCGGGAAGCAGGCATGGGTGCTGATGTCTTCCAAGACGATGCCCTACGACATCTCGGTGCCCGTTCCCGAAGGCGGCGTGCGCGGCATGAAGGTCGCGGCCGTCGTGGACGAGTGGCCGCGCGGCGAAGCGGGGCCCATCGGCCACGTCGTGGACATCCTGGGCATGCCGGGCGAGAACGACACCGAAATGCACGCCATCCTTGCGGAATTCGGTCTCCCCTACAAGTTCGAAAAGGCCGTGGAGAACGCGGCGGACGCGATTTCCGACGAAATCACCGACAAGGACCGCGCCGGCCGCAAGGACTTTCGCAAGACCCTCACCTTCACCATCGACCCGGCCGACGCCAAGGACTACGACGACGCCCTGTCCTTCCGCAAGCTGGACAACGGCAACTTCGAGGTGGGCGTCCATATCGCCGACGTCACCTACTACGTGAAGCCCGGAACGCCGGTGGATGCCGAGGCCCAGGCCCGCGGCACCTCCGTCTACCTGGTGGACCGCACCGTGCCCATGCTGCCGGAAAAGCTGTCCAACAAGCTTTGCTCCCTGCGTCCGCACGAGGAGAAGCTCACCTTCTCCGCCGTCTTCGAGATCACCCCGCTGGCCAAGGTCATCAACCCCTGGTTCGGCCGGACGATGATCACCTCCGACTACCGGTTCTCCTATGAGCTGGCCCAGGAGATCATCGACGCGGGCGACGAGGCAATGAAGCAGGAATTCGGCGCCGGTTCCGAGTGCGGGATCGTCCCGGACGAGGTGAAGGAAGCCGTCCTCCGGCTCAACAAGCTGGCCCTCATCCTGCGCAAGCGCCGTTTCGCGGCCGGCGCCGTCAATTTCGACCGCCCCGAGATGAAGGTCGACATCGACGAGAAGGGCAAGCCCGTGGGCGTGCACCAGAAGTTCTCGAAGGAAGCCAACTGGCTCATCGAGGAGTTCATGCTCCTGGCGAACCGTTCCGTGGCGGAATTCGTCGCCTCGGGCGGCAAGATGGGCGGCAAGGCCCTGGCGAAGCCCAAGACCTTCGTCTACCGTGTCCACGACGAACCCAACCTGGAGAAGCTCACCGGCCTGCGCGAGTTCGCCGGCAACCTGGGCTACAAGATGGGACCCATCGGCAGCGGCAAGGACATCGCCCTCTCGCTGAACAACCTCCTCGCCGACGCCAAGGAGAAGCCGGAGCTGGGCGCCATCCAGATCCTGGCGCTCCGGTCCATGGCAAAGGCCTGCTACAGCACCGACAACATCGGCCATTACGGCCTGGCGTTCAAGTTCTATACGCATTTCACCTCCCCGATCCGCCGCTATCCGGACATGATGGTGCACCGCCTCCTCGCGATGTACCTCCACGGGGCCGATTCCCAGTCTTTGGACTACTACACGGAGCAGTGCAAGCACGCCTCCGAGCGCGAAGTCATCGCCGCGGAGGCCGAGCGCGAGAGCGTCAAGTACAAGCTCGTGGAGTTCATGGAGGACAAGGTGGGCCAGGAGTTCGACGGTCACGTGTCCGGCGTCACCCAGTGGGGCATCTACGTGGAGATCGAGCCCACCAAGATCGAGGGCATGATCCCGTACCGGACCATCCGGTCGGACTTCTACGACTTCGACGAGGACCACTACCGCGCCGTCGGCCGGCGCAAGCACGGCGTCATCAAGCTCGGCGACCCGCTCCGCATCCGCGTCAAGGGCACCAACCTGGAGCAGAAGCTCCTGGACTACGAGCTCGTGGAGCCGGAACACGAAAACGACCCCGTGCCCTCCGAGGACGAATACATCGAATCCCTCACCGAGGCCCCGATGCCCAACCGGCCGCGCAAGCCCGGCCGGGCGCCGCGGAAAGGTGCCTCGACGCCCCGGAAGGGGGCGTTGAAGGCCGAGCGGGAAAAACTGAAGAAGGGCCGGAAATAATCTATTTGAACGCGTTCTCGCTGAGGCCGGAGCCGGCGAGGCCGAGGTCGGCGAAGAAAGCGGGGACGGGACGCCCGAGGAGGGTGTCCACGTACAGCTTGGCGATATACTGCGACAGCATGAAGCCGTGGCCGCGCAGGCCGACGAACAGGCCCGCGGCAGGGTCCACGATGTAGCGCGGTTCCGTATAGTAGCCGCACCAGGTGGCCTGGAGGC
>CAMNGM010000038.1 GCA_946538425.1 uncultured Bacteroidales bacterium
ATACAGCTCCATCCTTCTGTGAGTTGATTACGAAGGATGGGCTCATGGGCTGGGCTACGAGGGACGCCACCTTACTGGAAGACTGTGAGCGGGAGCGGGCTATCCTGAATCAAATCTTTGGGTCTTTGCTTGAGGCTGGACAGCCTATCACCCATTGGTATTACGGGCACTTCCACCAAAGTTGGAGTGCCACCATCAACGGGATCCTTTTCTCCATGCTGGACATTATGGAGTTCAAGGAATTACGTTAGCGGTAAGCGTGGGTCAACGCTTCTTGGAAAAGTGATGCATGCTAAATGAAAGGGAAGCAAGATTACTTCCTAGCTTATTAATCTTGCTTCCCAGATAAAGACGGTATGTCTTCTTTCCTTTCTTGAAGCAACTACTGCTCATCTTCCGGATATGCCCGGTATTGCTGATTCGGATGCGTTGGAATCTCCGGATACTTTCGTTCCAATAAGCCATCAGCAACCATAGCCGAGATAATCCCTTGCAGATATGTCAAATTCTTTTTTACCTTTTGTGCTATTTCACTCATCGGGATGAAATCTGGACAAGACTTTAGTCTTCGCTGTCTTAGTTGTTCTGGTTTTTCTCGGCGACGACGAGTTATTTCCTCCTTACCAGGAGAGTCAGAACCTCCTTGATTATCCGGAGAGCCTCCTAGATTATCGGAGAAGCTTCCTAGATAAGGGGAAAAGCTTCCTAGATTATCCGTTGAGCTTCCCACATAATCAAACAAAGAAGCTCCCTGAACACTATAGTTCTTGTTTGCACCAAGACCTTGTGTCAATAGATACTTCGTCCCTTTCCCAAAACCCGTTTGTGATAAATAACCCTCCTGACAAAGATCCCTGAGCATATCCGTCCCGGATGGGATCCAGGTAGGCGATGAGATTCCGCCAGAGGCACGGAGCATTACCGGATATACCTGTCCCGGTCCTCCGGGGTAATTCTCCGGATGACACGGCAGGGGTTGCCGGCGGCGAGGACGCCCTCGGGGATGTCGTCGACGACCACGGAGCCGCCGCCGATGACCGATCCGGACCCGATGGTCACGCCAGGCATCACGCACACCATACCGCCAATCCATACGTCGTCGCCGACCGTGATGGGCAGCGAGTACTCGAGCTTCCGGCGCCGGAGGTTCTTGTCCAGCGGATGCCCGGCCGTGTAGAAGCCACACTGCGGCGCCACGAACACGTTGCTGCCGAAGGTCACCTTTGCCTCATCGAGGATAACGCAGTAGGCGTTGATGAACACGTTGTCCCCCACCTCGATGTTCGAGCCGTAGTCGCAGAAGAAGGGCTGGTTGATGACGAGGTTCTCACCGGCCTTGCCGATGAGCCGGCGCAGCAGCCGTTCGCGGCCCTCAAAGTCAGTGATCCGAAGCGCGTTGTAGTCCTGGCACATCTGCTGCGCCCGGTAGAGTTCCTCCAGAAGCTCCCCGCTCGTGGCGTCGTACAGGCGCCCGGACATCATTTCCTCACGAATGCCCATCACTTTCCGGATAGAATTCCCGCGATCTCCTTGCGGGCGGCCTTGCCTTCAGGGGTGGGCAGGAGCGGGTAGACGTGGTCCATCTTCTCGCCCACGCGCAGACGGACATCCACGCCTGCGGCCTTCATCTTGCCGTATGCCTTGACCACATCCGTATAGAGGACATCCCAGGTGCCCGCGTAGATGTCGGTGGGTGGAAGCCCTTCCATAGAGCCGTACAGCGGCGACACCATCGGATCCTTGGGGTCGATGCCATCGGCCCAGTCGCGCCCGAACTTCGGAAGCGCTTCTACGGTGAGCCAGTTGTCGCGCTTCTGGAGGGAGGCGTCCCCGCCCAGGATGTCGACCCAGGGGGCGATGAGGATGAGGCTCCGGGGAAGGTCAATGGACGCATCCCGGATCTCCTGCGCAAGGGCCAGGGTGAAGCCGCCGCCGGCGGAGTCGCCTGCGATGACGATGCGGTCGGCCGGATACCGCCCCAACAGATTCCGATAGAGCGCCAGCACCGGCGGGTGCGCCTCCGTGGCCGTATGGAGAGGCAGCAGCGGATAATTGGGCGCCACGACGCCGCAGCCGGCCTCATCGGCCCATCCGGCGAGCGCCTTCCAGTGCTGCTTCGCGAAGTTGTGGCAATACCCTCCGCCGTGGAGATACAGGAGGACCGGCTTCGAATCATCGGCGGGATCCGCCTCGAAGACCTGCATTCCTTCCACACGGTACTCACGCATCGGCCGAGGGAACTTGAACCCGGTCGGGGCCTCGATGGTTCCCTTGTCCGACAAGTCCGCCTTGTCCTCCGCGTACTTCTTCATATCCAGTGCCCGGAAGCCGATGACCTCGTGCACGAACACGGCCTGCGGCGAACGGCCGTCGAACAGCTTGATTCCAAGGAAGATGACCAGGAGCGCGGCGGCGATACCCGCCAGCGTCCCAAGGAGTTTATTCGGGTTTCTCATATCAGAACTCGATTTCAATCAGGGATCAACGGTTCGTTCAAACCCCGCAGGACACGCCCCCGCGCCTACCCCATCAGGGCGGGTCATCCCTCCCCTACTTGTTCATCGCCTCCACCACCTCCTGGGCGGCGAGGCACAGCAGGATGTACTGGGGAGCGGTGTTGATGCAGCACTCGTTCTCGCCCCAGTGGAACGGATAGTCGTCCTTGTTCTCGAAGAAGTCGTCCTTCACCAGCAGGCCCGGGACGATGCCGCCGGGGATGACGCTGTAGTCCGCGCGGTTGTTGCTGTAGGCGACCTTCTTCGTGTTCACGCCCACGGAGGTCACGAAGGAGACGTTGCTGTAAGGATGGCAGCCGAAGATGAAGTTCAGGCCCGCGAGGACATACTCCGGATCGATCAGGTCCGGGAAGTACTTCCACACGCGGTAGCAGTTGTAGGCGCCGTTGATGATGGAGGCGTTGCCGGCCCAGCCGGAACCGCCGATGGACACGCCGTACGGGTTGTCCTTGCCGCCGCGGGTGATGACCTCCACGTAGGCGGGCACGAGGGAGCGGACCTTGGCCTGGAACTTCTTGTCCATATACGGATAGATCTTGAGCGCCGCAGTGAGGTTCGGACCGCCGGTGAACTGCGTGGAGAACATGCCGTTCTGCACGTTGCCGCCGTCACGCGGGCCGGTGGGCTTGGCGTCCAGCTGCTTCTCCACAAGCGGGAGGAAGAAGTCCTTGTACTTCTTGTCGCCGGTGGCGATCCAGAGTTCGATGGCCGCGTTGATGCGCGGGTCCCCGCCGAAGCCGCCCCAGCGGCCCTGGACTGGGTTCTTGGCCGGATCGGCCGCATCGAAGTGCTTCTCCCACAGCATCTTGGCATTCTTGAGCGAACGCTCGGCCTCCTCCGGATAGTAATCCTTGAGGGCCGGATAGGCGGCCGCCAGCGAGACGATGTCCTGCATCACGCCCGCGGCGCTGAAGCGGCTCGTGAACACGAAGCGGTCGTCCAGGGTGCCGGAGCGGTCGCCGCGCACCTCGTACGGCTTCAGGGTCGGGTCGTAGATCTTGCCGTCGGTGAGGGTCATCGCGTCGCCGAGGTGGTGGTAGTGGTGCATGTCGGGCTGGCCGATGACCTGCGCCACGAAGCCGATGTTCTCCACCTGCGCGTTGATGTTCAGGGTGCCGTGCATGATCAGCTCCACATTGTCCGGAACGCCGTCCGGGACGTGGATGTCGGCATACTGGGTCTTCTGGTCGATGAGGGTCTGGTCCCGCAGGGGCTTGAACTCGCGCCAGATGTAGGCGAGGTCCTGCGTGGTGTTCAGCACGGAATTGGCCTGGATGTCGAAGTCGCCGGCGTCATACCAGCCGCCCACGGCGAGGCCCGGGATGTGCTCCAGGGGCTGGTACTTGTCGTTCGTCTCGTCCCCCTGGAAATAGCCGTCGTGCAGGCGGACGTTCGCAGGCGCCTGGAGGGCGTCGTCCATGTTCGCGCGCCCGTGCCAGATCCGGTACGCCTCGTTCACCTCCATATGGTCCATGTTCACGACGAGGGAGACGTCCATCGTCGGATGCCACTTGTCGCTGTAGATATCCTTGTCGATCGGGAATGCGTTCGTCACCACGCCCTGGTAGTCGATGCAGTACAGGCCGGGCTCGCGGACGTCGGAGAAGTCGATCTGCACATAGTTGTAGCGGTGGCGGAAGACGCCCCAGACCTTGGCCGGGACCGTCATCGCGGTGGTCTTGGTGCCGTCCGGGTTCACCTTCAGGATGCGGGCCTCGGGAGCGGGCACGTCGTTGCGGTCGAGCTCCACGACGGCCACCTTCTTCTGCGCCGGGGAATAGCCCACCTGCGAGAAGCCGATGTTCGCCGGACGGATCCAGGAGTGGGACACGCAGGGCTCGAGGAACCACTCCACGACCGTGCCGGTCTTGCCGCCGGGCAGGAGCGAGCGCAGCACGAACATCCCGTTCTGCGCGAGATGACGGCCGTCATAGATGCCGATCTCCGTCTCCGACGTCACGCTCACGCGGAGCGCCTCGTCCTCCGGCGCCATCACGATCTGATGGCCCACGGACATCGGCTTCGCCACGAGGAAGTCGCCGCGGCCGCGGTCGTCGAAGGTGCTCTCGCCGAAGTACTGCGTGATCTTCTCGGACACCGGATGGACCTCCGTGTCGTGCATCGGATACTTGGGAAGGATGCGCGCGAGGCCGTCCACGAGGTAGTTCTTGCCGAAGTAGGAGGCCGGGAAGAACTCCAGGTTCAGGCCCGCCTTGCCCACGAGCTTCTCCGGCACGGGCTTGTCCAGGATCACCTGGACCAGGACGCCGCCGTCTTTCGGGGTCACCCGGAACTTCGCCGCGAAGTCGTAGTCCGTGTGCGTGAGCGTGACCTGGACGAAGTTGCCGTCGCGGTCCACGATCCGGTCGGACACGGTTCCGAAGATGTCCCACTGCTCCGGGGTGTTCATCAGGCGGATGCCGCCGCCGGTGGCGAGGCGCTCGCCGCGCTGGATGATCTCCAGCCCCGCGAACTTCTCGTCATAGAATCCGCCGTTGTACAGGTTGTTGTACACGAGCACGTTCGTTCCCCGCGCCTCGAAGTAGCCAAGCTCGTTCATCTTCAAGGTCTGGGCCGGAGCCGGCTTTGCCAGCAGGAGGGCCGCCGTGGCGGCCACGCAGATGGTCAGGATTTTACGCATGATCAGAAAGTTCGTTGTTCCATTTGGTAAAGATAACAAATACTTGCTGAATGTGCAACAAAAAAGAAGGCCGGCCCCTGAACTTGTCGAAGGGCCGGCCAACTGAATCAGTACGGAGTGGCTACCAGTTGCAGCGGATTCTCAGCGGCGTGTAGCGGTCACCCGTCAGGAGGAGGTGCTGCACATCCACCAGATCCAGGATCGGATCGCCCGTCAGATTGACGGTCAGCGTGAAGGTGCCGTCACCGTTGTCCTTGAGACGCTCGTTGCCGGGCATGAAGTCGCCGCCCGTCCAGTCCGTGGACCACCAGCCGGTGGTGATGCGGATCTGCGGATTCGTCGCTTCCACGTCCACGTAGAAGGTCTCGCCCTTGAGCTTGTTCCAGATCGTCTCCGGGAAGGTCGTGATGCACTCCTTGTTGCCGTCCCGTCCTTCCAGGCCGAAGCGGTACTGGCTGGACCAGGCGATGGCCCCGTGCGTTCCGTCATTCTCCCAGGTGTTCTCCGGATAGATGCCGATCGGCGTGAACCGGTCGCCCGTGATGAGGAAGTGCTGCACATCGATGGCCTCCCCGAAAGCGGGATCGTCGGCCAGGTCGAGCTTCAGCGTGAAGGTGCCGTCGCCGTTGTCCTTGAGACGCTCGTTGCCGGGCATGAAGTCGGATCCATACTGCGCGCCCCACCAGCCGGTGGTGATGCGGATCTGCGGATTCGTCGCCTCGACGACCAGGTAGCAAGTCTGGGTCTTGAGCTTATTCCAGACCACCTCGGGCAGCGTAGCCATGGCTTCGTTGTTTCCGTCCTTGCCGTCTAGGGCGAGCCGGTACTGGCTGCTCCAGCTGACGGGACCGCCGGTTCCGTCGCTCTCCCAGATCACACCTTCGTGCACCCGCGGGAATTCCTCGGTCCGGGTGGCGGTCAAGGTCGCGGCCTCCACGTCCAGACGCAGGGTCCAGTAACCTTCGAGCGGGAGTGCGATGTTGTCGCCGTCCTGCTTGAGGTTGGCCACAAACGTATCCACTTCGCCTTCCACGGGCGCGAACTCTCCGTCGATACCCAGATTGACGGCATTGTTCTTTTCCCGGCGGAACTTGAACTCCTCACCCTTGTGGAAAGGAACCTTCGTGCTTTCCCAGACGAGCTGGCGACCCATGTCGCCCATGTCGACATCCTGGTCCCAGCTGCCGCCGTTGATGGTGCCGACCATGGTCCACGGATACCGGCCCGTCAGCTCGGCGGTCATCGTCCAGTGCTCCACGTCCAGGGTCACGTCCCAGTAGCCTTCAATGGGGAAGGCGACCGGGTCGCCGCCCTTGACGAGGGCGCCCGTATAGGTGCCGTCAGGGTTCAGGGTCAGCCCGGCGTCGAGGCCCAGGACGACGGAATCGTCGCCGGTCATCCGGAACTGGAAGGTCTCGCCGAAGTGGAACGGGATGCCGCCCCGCTTCCAGACGAGCTGGTCGGCCTGGTCCTCCATCGCGAGATCCTGGTCGGAAGCACCGCCGCCGATGGTGCCGTAGAGGGCCCACTCGTGGTAGTACGGCCAGGCGTTCTGGCTGACCGAGAACTTGCCGCGCTGCTTCTTGGCATTCACGGTCACGAGGGCGTTACGTTCGCCCTTGATGTTCTGCTTGGCCCGCACCCGCAGGGTGACGTCGCCGGGCTTGCCGGACTCGGGCTCGAATTCGAGCCAGTCGACCGGGCTGCTGACGAACCAGTAGTCGGGCGCGTTGAAATTGAAGACGAATTCCTCCCCTTCCGCCTGGAAGACCGAGCCGTCCGGCTGCACCGTGACGGTGTAGATCGCAGGGTCGGTCGGGTCGAATTCCTTTTCCTTGACCTTGTTGCAGGCAGCGGTCCCCAGAAGGACCGCTGCGGCTGCAGCGAGGAAACATATTCTGTTCTGTTTCATATCTCAGCGTGTAAAGGGATTAGGGAATGAGATGAACCTCCGTGATGGTGAATCCGAGGCCCTGGAAGCGGAGACCGGACGACTGCAGTTCCTCCAGGACCGCCTCCGTGACCGTGGACTCGAAGTATTCGTCCGTATCCTTCTTGAGGTCCTGGAGCTCGCTCCAGTCGGTCCAGTCGCTCACGTGCTTGAAGATGGCATTGTAGTCGCTGCCCTTGTCCTTGATGAAGACGCGGATGGTATTCCCGTCCTTGGCCTTGGCGAACTTCGCCGCGTCGATGACGATGGTCGCGCTCCAGCTGTCGAAGACCGTCTCGGTATCCCAGATGGTCTCTTCCTTCTGCGGCTCCTCGCCGCCTTCGTCGATCCACATATTCTGGGAGAGGACCACCGAGGTGATGGTGAATCCGAGACCCTGGAAGCGGAGACCGTCGGACTTGAGCTCGTCGATGGCTTCCGCCGGGACGGTGGTCTCGAAGAAGCCGTCATACTCCTTCTTGACGTCCTGGAGCTCGGACCAGTCGGACCAGTCGCCCACGTGCTTGAAGATCGGCAGGTAGTCGCTGCCCTTGTCCTTGTAGTAGACGCGGATGACAGCGCCCTCGACCACGTCGACGAACTTCGCCGGCCCGATCACGAGGGTCGCGCTCCAGCCGTCGAACACGGACTCGCCTTCGAAGAGGACGAACTCCTTCTGCTCCCAGTGGCCGCCGCCTGCCGGCGGGGCGTAGGTCAGCTCAGGGATGTCGAACGTCTTGCCGTCGAGGAATTTCACCTTGCCGGGGAAGGTTCCCTCGAAGGTGTCCATCGGGACCTTGTAGCCCACGGTGCTGGTGCCCTTGCGGTAGAACATGGACTCGGGAATGACGCTGGTATTGCCTTCGGCATCCAGCAGCTCGACGCTGGAGAGGAACTCCAGGTCCTGGCCGTAGATGTAGAAGACTTCGCCGAACTCGACGGACTCGCCCGCCTGCTTGGAAAAGCCCGAAATGACGGGGTTGCCGACCTTCAGCGAAACCTCGGAAGCCGCTTCTTCGCCCGCGGTGCGGACGGTGAGCGGGCCGCCGTCGGCCGCGATGCCGGCCGGGGCCTTGACACGGATCATCTCGTCGCTGACGAGCTCGAAGCCGGATTTGGCGACGGTGACGCCGCCCGGGAACACGACCTCGGTCACGTCCGAGAAGCCGGAGCCGTTGATGGTCATCGGCTGGCCGGCGACCACCTTGGTGGGGAAGAACACCTTGATGTGCAGCCCCAGATCGGCCGATTCGCTGCCGCCTTCCTTGTTACAGGACGCGAGGGCGCCGACAAGGACCATCGACAGGATCAATCCGAAATATTTGAATATCTTCTTCATATCTTAAATCCTTATTGCTTGTCGTTTCACCACCCCGGATTCTGGGCCAGGTTGGCGTTCTTCTTCAGTTCAGACATCGGAATGGGATAGAAGTAGTACTTGTCATCCCACTGACGGTTGACGGTAGCGCGGGTGAGCAGGAGGGACGGGCTGATTTCGGCCACCTGGATGGTGCGGAAATACTGCGGGCCCTTCTTCCAGCGGCGGACGTCCCAGAAGCGGTGGTTCTCGAAGGCGAGCTCCACCATGCGCTCGCGCTCGTAGCGCGCGACCCAGGCTTCGCCGTCCTCGGTGAACTCCGGCATGTTGACGCTCGCGCGCTTGCGGAGCACGTTGATGGCCTCGTTGGCCGTCAGGCCGTACGCGGCGTTGTTCGCGCTGCCCGTGGCGTTGTACACGGCCTCGGCATAGTCCAGGTAGAACTCGCCCAGGCGGAAGAGGATCCACGTGTGGCGGCGGGTGGTCTGGTTGTCAGCGGTCGTGACGCAGGCGCCGTCCACATACTTCTTCAGGTAGTAGCCGGTGGGCGTGGCGCCGTACTTGGGCGCCGCGTTGAAACCGCCCCGGAAGATCTCGATGGGCTTCTTCTGCGCGCCGTTGGTGGGCCATTCGTCGCCGTTGCGGACGACGGTGAGCGCGAAGCGCGGGTCCAGGCCCTCGTACGGATTGACCGTGCGGAGGTCGATGCTGCCGGGATAGCGCTCCCCGAAGGTCTGGCCGGTCTCCTGATACTCGTACTGGTCCACGAGCGTCTGGGTCGGGCAGTTGCCGGAGGAGCCGTTCTCGACGCCCACCGGGTAGTTCGCCATTTCGAAGGAGTTGAAATCGCCGCGGCCCAGGCCGAAGATGAGCTCCGGATTGTAGAACGCGTCGTGGCCCCACAAGGAACCGTAGTTGCTGAGTTTCAGGCCCCAGGCGTCGGCGTTGTCCAGGATGAACTTGCAGGCCTCGGCGGCCTTCGCCCACTTGGACTTGTCGTTCGACGTGTTGAAGAGCGGGGACGCCGCATAGAGCAGCGTGCGGGCCTTCAGCGCATAGGCGGCGACGCGGGTCGCGCGGCCGATCTCGCTGTTCACCTCGGTCTGGTAGGTGACCGGCAGGTGCGAGGCGATCTCGTCGATCTCGTCGACGATGAACTTCACGATCTGGTCGGCCGGGGTGCGGGTGACGCTGTTGGCCTGCGCGTTGGTGAGGGTCGTGGTCACGAGCGGAACGTCGCCGTAGGAGCGCAGCAGCTCGAAGTAGAAGTAAGCCCGGAGGAACCGCGCCTCATACGGGAAGAGTTCCAGCTGCTGGACCCAGATGCGGTAATCCGGGTTGTACTGCCACTCCGTGATGTCGGCCTGGTCGAACTTCTCGAGGAACATGTTCGCGTCGGCGATGGCGGTGTAGCACTTGGACCAGGTGCGGGAATAGGGGTTCGCGGCGCTCCAGCCACCGTTCACGTAGTTGTTGACGGCGCCGGTCTCCAGCGCGTACATGGCCTCGTCGGTCGCGCCGGCGAGGAAGTAGGCGCTGTTGTCCTCGAACTCGTTGTTGTAGACTTGCGCATACAGGTCGAAGACCATGTTCTTGATACCATTCTCGAAGTACTCGTAGGTCCACTCCTCGTCGCGGGTGTTCTCCTCACTGTAGTCGAGGTCCGCGCACGCGGCCGGAATCAGGCAGGCGAGAATGAATAGGAAGATTCTATCAAGTTTCATAATGCGTTCCGTTTAGAAGATCACAGAAAGGCCCATGTTGACCGCCTTCATCACGGGATAGCCCGTGCCGAGGTTCTCGGCATCCATGGCGGGGATATTGTCGAAGGACAGCAGGTTCTGGCCCTGGACGAACAGTTTCGCATCCGAGACCTTCACGCGGCCGAGCACGGAAGCGGGGATCCGGTAATAGACCTCGCAGTCGCGCAGCTTGAGCCACTGGACCGTGCGGAACCAAGTGGTGGAAGCCCGGTTGTTGTTGGCCACGCTCGTGGTGGACATGCGCGGATAGATGGCGTCCGCGCCCAGGATGTCGAAGCAGTTGTTGTAGTACTCGGAAGAGAGGCCCCGGTTGTCGGAGAGGGCGCCCCAGACACCGTCCACATACATGATGTTCTTGGTCTGGAGGGCGGCGCCCTGGAAGTAGGCGTTCATGCCGAAGCCCTTGTATTCGAAGCCCAGGTTGAAGCCGTAGTTCAGGGCCGGGAAGGCCTGGCCCCAATCCATCGCGACGACATCGTTCTCGTTGATGACGCCGTCTCCGTTGACATCCTTGTACTTGATGTCACCGACCTTGACCTGGCCGAACTCCTGCAGCGGGCTGGACTCGATCTCCGCCTGGTTCTGGAAGAAGCCGAGGGAGACGAGGCCGCGCGCGGCGTCGGCGGGCGTGCCGATGACGGAGAGGTTCGGATAGGCCGGGGTCTCGATCCACTCGAGGACCTGGCTCTTCACGAAGGAGCCGTTGGCGCCGGCGAAGAGGCTGAGCCCGTTGGCGAAGGTCTTCGCGTAACGCAGGCCGGCTTCCACGCCGTAGCTGGCCACGCGGCCCTTGTCGTCATAGGAGGACTGGATGCCCACGACCTCGGAGTTCAGGGAACCGGCGCTCACGAGGATGTTCCGGCGCTGCTGATAGAACGCGTCGACGGTGACGTCAAGGCTGTTCGCGATCCGCACGTCCGTACCCAGATTGGCCTTGTAGGCCGCTTCCTGGTGGAAGTCCCGGGTCGGGAACTGGGTCAGGAAGGCGCCCCAGGAGCTGCCGAACTTCTCGCCATACCAGAACTGGCCGTGGGAGGAGTCCCAGCGGTCGAGCCACAGGCCGTTCGCGGGAACGTAGTCCGTGTGCTGGATACCGGCGGAGAGACGGAGCTTACCGTAGTTCAGGAAGTTCGCGTCGGGGTCGTTGGCATAGATGAAACCGAAGGCCGTGGTCGGGGAGAACGCCCACTTCGCCGGGTAGGAACGGTTGGAACCGTTCGCGGCGAGGACGAGATCCCACATGAACCGGTCGGCGTGGTCATAGTGCGTGGCGAGGGTCCAGTTGGCGCGGTACCAGGTGTGGCTCCGTTCGTCGCGGATCTCGCTCTTCATGTTGTAGCCGGCATTGGCGGAGAAGTGGTCGCCGTTGCCGAACTGGGTCGCATACTGGAAGCCGGTGTTGACCGTGCCCACACGCCACTGGGAATCCACGTAGTAGTTGAACACGAGCTTGTCCTCCACGGTACCCATCACGGTCTCCTGCATGACGTTGTTCGCGTCATACCAGTTCCAGCCGTACTGGTAGCCCTTGCGGCGGTTCTCGATGGTGTTGGAGGCGTTGTCGTAAGCGCCGCCGGCGTAGAACTTCAGGCCTTCCAGGATGAAGTCGAGGTCCTGGATGAGGGTCAGGTCGGCCCAGATCTGGCGCTGGTGGGTCTTGGTGAAGCCGGTGCCGGTCGCCTTGGCGACGAGGTTGAAGTCGCCGTAGGTCTGGCTGCCGCCCCAGACATCGCCCAGGGTCTTGATCGGGAACGCGAGGGCCGGCACCTTGTACAGATGCCACCAGGCGTCGTTGGAGTTGATGTTCGGAACGCCGTTGGTCTCCATGAACAGGGCGAAGATGTTCGTGCGGACCTTCGTGGTGCTGGTCACCTGGAAGTCCACGTTGGTGCGGATGTTCGCCTTGGAGTAGCGGAGCTGGGAGTTCCAGTCGCCCTGGTCGGGGTTCTTGTACAGGCCCCTGGCGTCGGTGTAGTCGAGCTGGGTGTAGTATTCCACCTTGTCGGAACCGCCGTACATCGAGATGAAGCCGTTCGTCTCGCTGGCGGTGTTCTTGAACACCTCGTTCTTCCAGTCGATGTCCGGGTACACGTACGGGTCGGTGCCGTCGCGGAACTTCCGGACCTCGTCGGCGGAATAGGCGGCGGCGAGGCCGTCGTTCGCGCGGGCGACATTCAGCGCATAGGCATACATCTGCGCGGGTTCGCGCGCAATCGAAGGAAGGCAGTCATACTCGCCCACCATCGGGGCCTTGTAGGGGTCGAACTGGATCTTGCGGGAAGCGCCCACCTTGATGTGGAAACCGCTGTCGGCGACGCCGCGCTTGGTCTTCACGAGGAGGACGCCGTTGATGCCTTCGTGGCCGTACAGGGCCACGGCGGCGGCGTCGCGGAGGACGGTCACGCTCTCCACTTCCTCCACGGAAAGGCGGTCGATGGGACGCTCCTGGCCGTCGACCAGGATGAGGATGTCGGTCTCGCCGGTGGTCTGGGCGCCGCGGATGTTGAAGCTCGCGCCGCGGCCTTCCTCACCCTTGAAGCCGGTGTTCTGGAAGGCGTTCAGGCCCAGGAGCTTGCCATAGAGCGCGTCGGCGAGGCTGATGGCCGAGGTGCGGCGCAGCTCTTCGGCGGTGATGGTGTAGGTCGCCGCCGTCGTCAGGAATTCAGACTGCTCGACGCCGTAGCCCAAATCCACCGTCTGCGCCTTCTTGTCGGGCAGCGCGATCTGGGCGTGGGCGGCAAACGGAGCCGCGCAGAATCCCAACAGGCTGATTATAAGTATATTGCGTAATTTCATATTCGTACAGTGTTATAGATTACCAACCGGGGTTCTGCGTGAGGCCGTACCCCTTCTGCACTTCGATACGGGACACCGGGTCCAGATACCACTTGTTCGTCCAGAAGCCGGGATCCCACCAGCGGCGGGCGCCGTTGACGATCTGGGGCTTCTCATACTCGAACTTGGGCCAAGGCGTGGCAGGATCCCAGCTCTGGTTTCCTTCGGTCAGGCGGTTGCCATTGGCGTCGAGGCGATAGATGCGGATCTCGTGGAGCGGCTTGGTGAACAGGTCCTGACGCTTGCGGCGGATCATGTCGTAGACGCGGTCGCCACACTCGGCGCCAATCTCGCAGTTGCGCTCGCGGAGGATCTCGTTGATCAGGTTCTCCTTGTTCGTGGTGAGGTTCAGCTGCGGGTTCATCACTTCCAGACGGCCCAGGCCGACGCGGCTGCGCACGACGTGGATGTCGTCCAGGGCGCCCCGGAGGTCGCCGGTCTCGGCCTTGGCCTCGGCGCGGATGAGGTACATCTCGGCCAGGCGGATGTAAGGCACGCCGATGTACTCGTCGTCATAGCGGTTGCCGCCGTAGTAGTCGAGCAGCCACTTGAACTTGCAGTAGCCGGAGGCGACATCGTCCTTGTTGCCGAAGTTGCTGTTGTACTCGAAGGCGCCGCCCACCCAGTTGTCCATGTAGGAGTTACCGGCATAGTCGAAGCCGGAGGGCAGGTTGTGGCGGGGAACCAGGATGGTCTCGTACAGGCGCGGGTCACGGTCGGCGAAGATGTCGATCCCCTGCGGGTTCTTGCCGGCGCCGTAGAGGTTCTCGTACGGGAAGTTGCGGCCGTCGGCCATGCCGAAGCATTCCATCAGCTCGTTGGTCGGCACGGCGCCGCCCTGGCGGAGGCAGTCGAGGGCGAAGCCTCTCCAGCCCCAGCCCCAGCCGCCGTCGGACAGGGTGAGGGTCGGGTGGGCGTCGAACAGCTTCTCGTGGTTGGTCGCATCGTTGCGGTAACGGTAGCCGCGGCGGAAGGCCCGGCGGTAACCGGCCTCGTCCTGCGAAGTAGGCTGGACCAGCGCGTAGTAGTTGCCGTTCGCGGCGTTGTCATTGAAGAAGTCCTCGCAGTATTGGAGGCAGCGGTTCCACAGGGTGGGATCCTCCTTGCCAAACCACACGTGCTCGATGTTGGTGAACTCGGTCACCTTGTCGGCGGTGTACTCCATATAGGGCTCCTTGTTGTTGAACAGCGGGGAGGCGGCGAACATCCACACCTTGGCGCGCAGGGCGCGGGCGGAGGCGCGGGTGAGGCGGCCGGACCACTGGCCCTGGTCGGCATTGGGGATGTTCCAGATGAAGCCGGGCTCGTTGATCGCGCACACGATCAGGGAGTCGATGAACTCGACGGTCTCCATCGCGGTGGCGCGGCCGGAGGTGTGGTTCTCGCCCACCTCGTAGTCCTTGCGGGCAAGGCAGAGGCCACCGAAGTTGCGGAACGCGTCAAAGTAACGGCTGGCCATAATCGTGTAGGCCTCGCCGCGGAGACGGCTCTTCTCGGTGTCGGACATGTCGGGCACGCGCTCGATGTTGTTGATGATCTGCCAGCACTTGCGCACAGTCTCGTAGATGGAGACGCGGCCGCCGGCGTCGGCGTTCAGGCCGCCGGTCTTGGTGGAGTAGGAGAACTTGCCCTGGAAGTTGCCGTTCTCGGTATCCTGGGCGTCCTCGGTCAGAAGTCCCGGGTAGTAGCTCTGCTTGGGGCCGCCCCAGGAGACGTAGCAGTGGTAGGAGTCGGAAAGCACGTCGATCGGCGCGCCGTTCATCATGTTTCCGGACGTATAGGTGCAGTAGAGCTGGCCGTAGGCGCTCCACAGGAAATTGCGGGTGTATTCTGCGCTCGTGAACACGGTGTCGATGTTGACGTCCACGCCCGGGGCCTTCTCAAGGAAGGCGTCACCGACGGCGAACTTGTCGACGCACGCGGAGAAGCAGAAAGCGGACGCGATGCCCAGCACCAGGATGAGATTCGATATCTTTTTCATATTCGTTCCGCATTAGAAGTTAACTTGCACGCCCATGTTGACGACGCGGGTCATCGGGTAGCGCACGCCGAAGTCGAGGCCGGAGCCCGGGGCTTCCGGGTCGTTGCCGTCGAACGTGGAGAAGGTCAGGAGGTTCTGGCCGGAGGCGAAGACGCGGATGTAGTTGAAGAACGGCATGAACTTGGGCTTGTTGAAGGTGTAGCCGAGCTCGACGTTCTTCAGACGGACGTACCGGGAGTTGATCATCCACGCCTGGGAGTCGCGGTTGTTGTGCACGCGGTTGGTGAAGGAGATACGCGGCAGGGTGGCGTCCGGATTGTCGGTGGTCCAGGAGTTGTCGGCGACCCACTGGGTGAGGGCCGAGGTGTTCGTGGAACCGAACTGGTCGCGGAAGTAGCCGTTCAGGGTGCGGCTCACGTGGTCGGCGCCGGTCCACAGCATCGAGAAGTCGAGGCCCTTGTAGTGGATGCCGGTGTTCAGGGAGAACGTCAGTTCCGGGTTGTCGGTGTAGCCGATCGGGTGCTGGTCGTTCTGGTCGATGATGCCGTCGTCGTTGAGGTCCACATAGACGCAGTCGCCATAGCGGAGGTCGATGTTCTGGTCGGGCATCGGCTTGCCGTAGGCGGCCTGGTAGCGGTCTTCGGTGCCGGGCTGGTAGAACTCGAACAGCTCATAGCCGAAGCGCTGGCCCACCGGGAGGCCGGTGCGGCTCAGGTAGTCGTACATCGGCGGAACCTCGAGCATCTCGATGACCTGGTTGCGGGCGAAGGAGACGTTCGGGGAGATGTTGTAATGGACGTTGCCGATGCGGTCCTCCCAGTTCAGGGTGACCTCGAAGCCGTGGTTCTTCACGCGGCCCTGGTTCACGTAGCTGGAGGGCAGCGAGGTGACGGCGGAGAGGGCGTTGGCGTTGGACACGAGGATGTCCTTGCGGTCCTCCCAGAAGAAGTCCACATAGGCGTGGAGGCGGCTGAAGAAGGTGACGTCGGCACCGACGTTGATCTTCGTCGCGGTCTCCCAGGTCACGTTCGGGTTGCCGGTGGTGAGCTCCTTGACGGCCTGCAGCCAGCCGCCGGAGGTACCGAAGTTGGCGCCGCGGTTCTGCGGGTTCACGGTGGTGGCGCCGGTGTAGAACTGCCAGGCGCCGGGCAGGTACAGGAAGCGGGCGCCGTTGGTGTTGTCGTTACCGACGATACCGTAGGAGCCGCGGAGCTTCAGGTAGGAGATGACATTGCCGATGGGCTGCCACCAGGGTTCCATCGACGGGATCCAACCGATGGAAACGGACGGGAAGGTGCCGTAGCGCTTGCCGGGGGCGAAGTTCTCGGAACCGTTGCGGCCGATGTTGAAGTCCAGCAGGTACTTGGTGTCGTAGTCGTAGGTGACGCGGCCGACGAGGCCGACGTAGCCCTTCGGGATGGACTGGTACAGGCTGTTGTTGGAGTCCCACGGGTAGTAGGTCTTGCTCTGGTTGTAGAGCAGGAGGGCGCCCACGTTGTGCTTGCCGAAGCGGCGGTTGTAGTTGAGGCTGGCTTCGGTGTACCAGTTGCGGCTGCCCCACTTGGCCTCGCTGTACGGGAGCGGCCAGGTGATGTTCTCCTTGCGGAGGACTTCCTTGCCGTCCACGAGGGTGGCGACGTACTTCACGCCGTTGCCGAAGCCGTTCTGGCGGTTCTTGCGGGCGGTGTACTCGGAGTTGTAGGAGGCCTTCACCTTGAAGTCGAGACCCTGGGTGAGGAAGCCCAGGTCCAGCTTGTACTGGATGTCGAAGTTCAGCACGTTGGTGCTTTCAAGCTGGTATCCGAGGTCGTAGTAGTTGTCGAGAGCGTCGCGGTCGAACTGGCCGACGATGGTCTCGTCGGCGATGATGTGGCGGCCTTCCTCGTCGATACCGCTGCCGGCGTAGGGCGTCGCGCCCTGCAGGTAACGGAACAGGAAGCCTTCACCGCCACCCATCG
>CAMNGM010000039.1 GCA_946538425.1 uncultured Bacteroidales bacterium
TCCAAATGACAGAGAGCACAAGATCCAAATGACAACAGATTCCTTCGCTTCGCTCGGAATGACAGGAGCACATATTTACTCCACGTACAGGAGGAGGCCTTTGAGGTACTCCCCTTCCGGATGGTAGATGTTCACGGCGTGGTCGGCGGGCTGGTTGAGGCGGTCCAGGATGCGGACGCTGCGGCCGGTCTGGGCGGCGGCGGAGAAGACCGCGAGGGCGAAGGCTTCCTTGTCCACCACCTGCGAGCAACTGAAGGTGAACACGAAGCCGCCTGGGGCGACCTTCGCAATGGCGGCCGCGTTCAGGCGCTGGTACGCCCTAAGGGCGTTCTTCAGCGCCCCGCGGTGCTTGGCGAAAGCCGGCGGGTCCACGATCATCAGGTCATACTTCCCTTCCGGCACGTCGCGGAGAAACTCGATGGCGTCGGCGCAGTAGGAGGTATGCCGCTCGGGCGCGAAGCCGTTCAGGGCCATGTTCCGGTCCACCATGTCCATTGCCTTCTTGGAACTGTCCACGGAATCCACGTGGACCGCTCCCCCGTTCAGCGCATAGATGGAAAAACCGCCCGTATAGCAAAACAGGTTCAGCACATTCCGGCCTTTCGCGAGCCGGCCCACGGCGGCGCGGTTCTCGCGCTGGTCCAGGAAGAAGCCCGTCTTCTGGCCCTCGTTCCAATTGACGTGGAACTTGTTCCCGTTCTCCAGGACGACGCATTCGTCCGTGTCGAAGCCGGGAGCCCGGTACAGGTATCCGTCGACCAGGTCAAGCCCAGCCTTGAAGGGCGCGGTGCCGGAACTCTTGTCGTAGACGGCTTTGAGCGTATCGCCGTAAACGGCCTTGAGCGCCTCGCAAATGGCGCTCTTGGCCTTGAACATCCCCACGGAATGGGCCTGGAGGACGCAGACACCGTCATAGTAGTCGATGATCAGGCCGGGAAGGCCGTCGCCTTCCCCGTGGACGAGCCGGTAGCAAGTGGTCGACGCCGACCCGTGCAGGCCGTAGGCGACACGCGCCTGGAAGGCCCTGCGAACCATCTTCTCCCAGAAATCCGGCGCGGTGGGATCCTCGTCGAAACTCAGGATCCGGACGGCGATGGAGCCGATCTGGAAATGGCCCGTGGCCAGATACTGGCCGTCGGAGGAATAGACCGCCACGAGGTCGCCCTCGGCGGGATTGCCCGTCACCTGGGCGATGGCCCCGGAAAAGACCCAGGGATGGAACCGGAGAATCGAATCCTCGCGGCGGGGACGGAGATATACTTTTTCCATCAGGCTTGGTCGTGATAGAGCTCCGGGTGGAGCTGCTCAGGGGTAAGGGGCGCCTTCTCGGACTGCATCAGGCGGAGATACATCTCCCGGCACACCCAGGCGTCGGTCGCCGCATAGCGCTGCTGCGACTCGGAAAGCTTCTCGGCTTCCCAGTTGGAAAGCTGCTGGGCCTTGGAGATCTTGAAGCCCAGGATGATGGCCGACATCTTCTTCACGGACTTGTCCCGGATGCCGTATTCCCAGACGATCTTCTGCAGGTCCACGAAGTTCTGCGGCTGGAAGCCGGCGAACTTCTGCAGGCCGTGGACATCGTCGTGGATGGCGGCGCCCACCTTGATGATGGCGGGGTTCGCGAGGATGGCGCACAGCCGGCGCGGGATGCCGCCCATCAGCTTGATGCGGAACAAATAGGCCTTTTCGGCCCCGGAAAGCTGCAGGAGGGCGGTTCCGTTGGAACGCTGGTCCGGGGAGAAGGTGGGCCGGGTCTCGGTGTCGAAACCGATGACCTTCTGGCGCTTCAGGTAGCTGACCGCCTTCCCGAACTCTTCTCCGAGCGTGTCGATGACGTGGATCTCGCCGGGGAAGGACGCCAGCTCCAGGCGGCCGATCTCTTCCGGACTAATCGATATCTGGAACATAGGCGGGCTCGGGCTTCGTTTGGGCGGACAGATAGGCGGCGCTGACCTCGACCGGGACGAATTCGCCCTCCAGGTTCTCCTCCGTCTGGTAATAGCGGATGGCCGGATAGGCGATGTCGTGCGTGAACAGGTTCTTCTCGCGCAGCAGGCGGTACAGGGCGCCCGTCAGCGCGGCATTCGGTTCGATGAAGCGGAAATGCGGCATCAAGATGCGGTCGAAGGCCATATCCTCTTCGGTGATCTGCCGATGGATATGCTCGATCTCGGCTTCCAGTTCTTCCCGGGAAGCCGTAGCGCTGTCCAGCAGGACGGCGTCCAGGTTGCTCCCGGGCTTCAGGGACCGGTAAATGCCCAGCATATCGCGGAAAGCGGGACGCAGGAGGCCGTTCCCGGTGGTGGAGACCACGGTCACGTCCATTCCGGGGGTCAGCGCTTTCGCGGCATTCTCATAGGCGGGACGCGCTTCGGCGGGGGCCCAGACGGCTACGCTCTTGCAACCGGTCCGCGCGGCCTCCCGGAGCATCGCTTCCACCGAGGTGAGGACGATCGCTTCCCGACCGGCCATCTTGAAAAGGGTGTCGACGTCGAACTGCCCGTACTCCGCCAGGAGCGAATGGGCGAGGACGAACACTTTCGCGCGGGATTTCGCCAGACGGGAACGGGGGTCCGACGCATTGGAATAAGCCACCGTGTCCACGGCGGACACGACATTGCGCACGGTCACCTCCCGGAGGCTGTCCGGGCTGGAGGCGGCCATCCTCAGGTAAGGCGCGTTGTAGAGGTCCATCAGGATGTCGAAGGTCTCGCCGGCAAAGTCAGGCAGACGGTCCGGAACGGCGCGGCCGTCGATGTTGTCCACCAGGTCCGCCGTGAGGAGGACGGAGCCGAGCCGGGCCACGGTCTCGGGCTCGCCGATCACGGCGATGGATCCCTGGGTGCCGGCAGCGCGGTACGTATGGACCAGCCGGAAGGAACCGGTCGTATCCGCGGCAAGCTGCTTGACGTAGGGAATCGTGTCCCGCACGGCGGCCGGACGCCTGTCGCAGGCGACGAGCGTCCCCAGAAGGGCGATGACGGTCAGGATATGCTTCATTCGGGTCATAGATTCGGCAAAAATACGGAAATATCCGTATATTTGCAAAGATGATCCCCCTCCTCGCCCTGGATTCGTTCAAGGGCTGCCTCACGGCGCCCGAGGCGGTGGACGCCGCGGCCGCCGCGCTGGCGGGACACGACGTCTGCCGGATGCCGCTGTCCGACGGCGGCGAAGGCTTCTCGACCTGTCTCGCCGGCTGCCTGGGCGGGGTCTTCCGCACGGTCCCCGCGCACGACCCACTGGGCCGCCCGCTCCTGGCCCGCTATGCCCTCCTCGAAAACGGCCGGATCGCCGTCATCGAGACGGCCGCCGCCAGCGGCCTCACCCTCTTGAAACCCGAAGAACTGGACCCGCTCAAGGCCTCATCCATCGGTACAGGTGAGCTGATGCAAGATGCTGTTGAACAAGGTGTCGAAGAAATATGGATCGGCCTTGGAGGCACGGCCGTGATGGATTGTGGGGCCGGCCTCCTGCAGGCCCTCGCCCCCCTTCCGGAACGCATCCGGATCCACGCCTTTTACGACGCCGACGTCCCCCTCACGGGACCGGGCGGCGCACCGGCCGTGTTCGGCCCCCAAAAAGGGGCGGACGAACCAGGCGTAGCGGAATTGGAACGGCGGTTCCGCCGGCAGGCGGAAGCCTGGAAGGCGGCCTACGGCATCGACCCGGAGCGGCTGCGCGGCGCCGGCGCAGCCGGCGGCATCGGCGCCGCGCTTGCGGTGTGCCTCGGCGCGGAGATGCACGCCGGCATCGAGGCGGTCCTGGACGCCGTGCATTTCGCCGACCGCGTCCGGGCGTGCGACCTCGTCATCACAGGAGAAGGCAAGGCGGACCGGCAGACCCTGACCGGCAAGGTCCCCTGCGGCGTGCTGCGGGCGACGCGCCGCCACGCGCCCGGAACCCCCGTCATCCTGCTGGCCGGAAAGGTCGAAGACCGGGAAGAACTGCTGGCGGCAGGATTTGACGCAGTCATTCAGGTGACTCCGGAAGAATCACTGAAAAGCAATTATTTAGACAAGTCACTCGCCCGCGAGAACATCCGCCGGGCCGTCCAGGATCTCGTGTATTTTAGGGATTAGAAGGGCATCCACGTACTCCTCCTCCATAAAGTGCGTGCCGTCATAGACGGTGTACGTTTTCCCGAACATTTCCTCCCAGATGGAGACCGTCACCACCCCGGATCTCCGGTAGTGGTCCCGCGTCCCGAAGAACGCGTAATAATACCCGCCTTCCGCGGCGGCCTTCTTCGCATCGGCCCAGTGCGGGCCGTACTTTTTCAGGATGTCGTACTCGAAGCGGAGCGGCTGCCGGTCCCCTTCCTTGACCCGCCAGATGCGATGCAGCAGGGCCTTCCCGCCGGGGACCTTGCACACCCAGGCCAGCCGGACCAGGAAGTCGGGCGCGCCCAGGGAAGGAGACACGAACAGATGCGGAATCCCCCGCACACGCAACGCCTGGATGGCGCCGAGGGATTCGCCGATGACCAGGGACGGCTGCAGTTCCTCCACCCAGGAAGCGATCTGCGCACGGCCGGCCTCGGGGTCGAAATCATAGGTACGCACGACACAGCGGAGGTCCGTCCCCGCAAACCGCTCCCGGAGGAGCCGCGGAATCCGGCTGTCGCCGCCCCCGCCCATCCCGTGGATGTACAAAATAGTCTTCACCTTGCAAAAATACGATTAAATTGCTACATTTGCCTGTTAGAGAAACAAATCCACATCAAATCGATATGAAAAAATCATTCGTTCTCTTCGCTGCGGCCCTCCTCGCGCTGACCGCCAGCGCCCAGACCCGCACGGCCGCCCCTGCCGTCAAGGCCTCCGACTACCAGTTCACCACCGTCAAGGAGATTCCGGTCACCTCGATGAAGAACCAGGCCAACAGCGGCACCTGCTGGTGCTTCTCCGCCATCTCCTTCCTCGAGTCCGAGATCATCAAGGCGAAGAACCTCAAGCCCGAAGCCTATCCGGACCTGTCCGAAATGTTCGTCGTCCGCCACTCCTATCACGACAGGGCCCTCAAGTACGTCCGGCTGAACGGTTTCCTGAACATGGCGCAGGGTTCCGGCTTCGGTGACGTGCTGGAGGTCATCCGCGACTACGGCATCATGCCGCAGAAGGAATACACCGGTATGCACTACGGGACCGAACTCCCCGCCCAGGGCGAGCTCGACGCCGTCCTCAAGGGCTATGTGCAGGCCGTCGTGAAGAATCCGAACCGCAAGCTCACCCCCGTGTGGACCAAGGGCTTCGACGGCATCCTGGACGCCTACCTGGGCGAAGTTCCCGAGAACTTCGTGGAGAACGGAGTCACCTACACCCCGGAAAGCTACCGTGACGCCCTGGGCATCAACCCGGACGACTATGTGAACATCTCCTCCTTCACGCACCATCCGTTCTATTCCCAGTTCGCCATCGAGGTGGAAGACAACTGGCGCTGGGGCCTGTGCTACAACCTACCGCTGGATGAGTTCATGGCCGTCATCGACAATGCCGTGAACAACGGTTACACCGTGGCCTGGGGCGGCGACGTCTCCGAAACCGGCTTCACCCGAGACGGCCTCGCCATCCTCGTGGACACCAGCGTCAAGCCCACCGGCTCCGACCAGGAGCGCTGGGTCGGCCCCGCCGCCCAGCAGCAGGCCGCTCCGCAGGCTCCGAAGGAGCTCCCCAAGGAGATCGAGGTGACCCAGGAGAACCGCCAGCAGTGGTTCGACGAGAAGACCTCCACGGACGACCACGGCATGCACCTCTACGGCATCGCCAAGGACCAGAACGGCACCAAGTACTACCTGATCAAGAACTCGTGGGGCGTCACCGGCGCCTACAAGGGTGTGTGGTACATGTCCGAGAACTTCGTCAAGGGCAAGACCCTGAACTTCGTCGTCAACAAGAAGGCTCTCCCGAAGGACATCGCCAAGAAACTCGGCATCAAGTAAATGGCGCTTTACAAGCACATTCCCAACACGATCACTTCCATGAATCTCCTCTCGGGGATCATGGGAGTGATTTTCACTTTGGAGGGGCGCCTCGAGTGGGCCCTTCCGCTGATGGTCCTGGCGGCGGCCTTCGATTTCTGCGACGGCCTCGCCGCCCGGCTCCTCGACGCGCACTCCCCCATCGGCGGCGAACTGGACTCCCTGGCGGACCTCGTCAGCTTCGGGGTCCTGCCGTCCCTGATGCTGTACAAAGTGATGCCGGCGGATGTGCCGGCCTTCCTGCGGTACATTCCCCTGTTCGTGGCCGCGATGTCCGCCGTCCGGCTGGCCAAATTCAATGTGGACGACCGCCAGACGCTGGATTTCCTCGGCCTGCCCACGCCCTCCTGCGCGATGGTCTGCGGCTCCCTCGCCACTTTCCTGTTCAAGGCGGGCGGCATCCCCGCCGGCGCCGAGGTCTGGATCCTGGACGCCATCGCCGTCGTCCTGGGGCTGCTGCTCGTGAGCGAGATCCCGATGTTCGGGATGAAAATCAAGAAAGGCCACCGGCTTCTGGATACGAAGCGGACAGCCTTTCTCATCCTGGCCGCGGCCTGCGTGCTCGCCACCCTGCTGCTCAGGCAGGACTGGAGCCTGGCCGTCCTGGCCGTGTTCACCGTCTATATCGTGGAGAACCTCGTCGTCGCCGTCATCAATAGTTTTCGGCGCGGAGCATAAAGTAGCTCTTCGGATGCTTGCACACCGGGCATAGCTCCGGAGCCTTCTTGCCGACCACGATGTGGCCGCAGTTGGCGCATTCCCAGATCATATCTTCCTCACGGGAGAAAACGAGACCGTCCTTGATGTTGCCCAGGAGCTTGCGGTACCGCTCTTCGTGCGTCTTCTCGATGGCGCCGACCTTCGAGAACAGGAAGGCAATGTCGTTGAAACCCTCCTCCTTCGCTTCCTCGGCGAACTTGGCGTACATATCGGTCCATTCGAAGTTCTCGCCGTCGGCGGCGTCCGCGAGGTTCACCTCGGTCGCGGGCACCTCGCCGCCGTGCAGGTACTTGAACCAGATCTTGGCGTGTTCCTTCTCGTTCCGGGCGGTTTCCTCGAAGAGGTTCGCAATCTGGACATAGCCGTCCTTGCGGGCCTTGCCGGCATAGTAGAGATACTTGGTGTGGGCCTGGGACTCGCCGGCGAAGGCGGTCTGGAGATTGGCCTCGGTCTTTGTTCCTTTCAGTTCCATAATTCCGTTTATTGTTTGTATATTTGTATCTGGTTGATGCAAAGTTACGCATTTTCCTGACAGAAACGACGCTCCGGCTGAGGAAATCAACAAATTAGATACAATCGGCTGGCAATCAGATATTAAAACTATATTGTTATAGGTGGTAACAAAAAAGTTAACCCCTAAAAAAGGGAAAAAGGCGCCCCGGAAGCGGAAGAAAACGCGCAAATGGAAGGTCAGTCCGTGGCTCGTCGCCGCGGGTCTGCTGGCCCTCGCAGCCGGCGTCCTGTACCCCTATGTCCACACAGGCCGGTTCGCCTCGACCGGGGCCCGGATACCCGACGGCGCGCGAGCGTTCTGCGTGGACGTCTCCCACCACAACGACCTCATCGTCTGGGATTCCCTGAAGGTGGTCGTGGACCGGAGCGGCCGCACCACCAAGGACCTCCTCCGTGCCAAGAGCATCTACCCTGTGTCGACGGTCATCATCAAGGCGACCGAAGGCGAACGGATGGTGGACAAGCGGTTCCGGGAGTACTGGGACGAGGCCGGGAAACGGCCTTATGTCCGGGGGGCCTACCACTTCTTCCGTTCCTCGAAAGACCCGCAGAAGCAGGCCGACCGCTATATCGCGACCGTCAAGCTCCGGCACAAGGACCTCCCGCCCGTCCTGGACATCGAGACGATGCACGCAGGCTGCTCCAAGGAGGAACTGAACCGGAAGGCGCTCGCCTGGCTGCAGGCCGTGGAAAGGCATTATGCGCGGAAACCCATCGTCTATACGTCCGATTCCTTCGCCCGCGACATCCTCTCCCCCGACATCACGGCGCACTACCCGATGTGGATCGCCCGCTACAACCGGAAAGAACCCCGCTTCCGCGACTGGACGATGTGGCAGTTCACCGAAGAGGCCGTCGTGTACGGCGCCAACGGGGGCTATGTCGACCTGTCCGTCATCAAGTAACAACACCGATATGAAACGAATCTTGCTCATCACCGCCCTTCTCGCCCTGCCGCTCGCGCTGGCAGCCCAGAAGAGCCCCCTCGACCACGACGTCTACGACGGCTGGCAGGCGGTCAGCGGAACCGTCCTCTCCCCTTCGGGGAAAGTCGTCTCCTACGCCGTCAATCCGCAGGAAGGCGACGGCACGCTGTTCATCCGCATCGCCGGAAAGAAAGGCGCCCGCACGCTGGAGATCCCCCGCGGCTACCGGATCCAGTTGATGGACAACGACCGGTACGCCGTCTGCCTGATCAAGCCCGAATTCCAGAAAACGCGCCGGGCCAGGATCAAGAAGCTCACCGGAGACAAACTGCCGCAGGACACCCTCGCGGTCGTCGACCTGGTTTCCGGGACCGTCGTCCGCAAGTTCCCGAACGTGAAATCCTACCAGATGGGCCGGCACGCCACGGAGCAGTTCGCCTTCTCGACCATCGACACCGCCTTCGTGAAGAAGGCCGACAAGGACCAGGGGACGACGGTGGCGGTCTACCGCTTTGCCGACGGGAACCTGGACACCCTGCGCCGCATCGACAAGTTCGCCTTCTCGAAGGACGGCCGCACGCTGGGCCTCGTGCAGAAGACGGACAAGAAGCACTCGGTCGTAGGTTTCTATGCCGACGGCAAGGCGCGGATGTTCACGGACACCGCCACCTTCCACGCGGTCCCGGTCTTCAACGAGGAAGGGACCGAGGCGCTCTATCTGCAGGCGAAGGACACGGCTTCCACCGGCAGCAAGCACGCCGCGCTGTGGCTGTACGACATCGTCCGGGACGAAGCCCGGGAGCTCGTGGCCGCTGGGGAGCGCCGCAACATGCCCGAAAACTGGGGCCTTACCGAGAACAGCACCTACCGTTTCAGCAAGCGGCTCGGGTCCATCTATGCGGGCATCCAGGAATATGTGCCCGTCAAGGACACCAACCTCGTCTCCTTCGAGACGGCCGGCCTGGACATTTGGAAGTGGGATGCCGACGAGATTCCGCCGCGGATGAAGGCGAACCTCACCCGGGACAAGCAGCGCACGTACCCCTGCCTGTATCAGGACGAAAGCCTCATCCCCTTCAACACCAACAAGGCGGACCGGCTCATCTTCACCGACAATTACGATGCTGAAGTGATTCTGGAAGTAAGTCCGGTCAATACCATTGAAAGCCAATGGAATGTGCAGGGGGAATCCGTCCTTACCCTCATTTTTCCGGGCTCCGGCCGCCGGCAGGAAATCGCCCGAGGCGCCTTCGATTCCGTGCAACTTTCCCCGAAAGGCCGCTATGCCATCTGGTGGGATTACCCGGCCCGAAGCTGGAAGGCCTATGACGTCGAGAATGATCGTCTTTGGGACCTGACTGTGGAGACCGTCTTCTGGAATGAGAAGGACGACCACCCGATGTGGCCGGAGCCCTACGGCATCGCCGCCTGGACGAAGGACGATGCGGACGTGATCCTGAACGACCGGTATGACCTCTGGCGCATTCACCTTTCCGACGGGAGGGCGACCCGCCTGACCCGGGGCCGGGAACAGAAGCGGACCTACCGGTACATCAGCACGAAGGACAGCGAGGACGAACCGGGAATCGGCCCGGGCGAAACCATTTACCTCAGCGTCTTTGACGAGGTCACCAAAGAGAACGGTCTGGCTTCGCTCCAAATCGGCCAAAAGAAATTGAATGTCAAGACCTTGGCTTTCGGCGGATACACCTGGGACGGGCTTCGGAAAGCGAAGGATGCGCCGGTGTTCGCCTACCAGAAAGGAAATCTGCAGGAACAAATGGACCTGTACGTGACGGACTTCGGCAAGTCGACGGAGAAGCTGACCGCCATCAACCCCCAGCAGAAGGACTACAACTGGGCCTCGGTCGAACTGTACCATTGGACCACCTTCGACGGGAAGACGATGGACGGCCTCCTGTACAAGCCGGAGGACTTCGACCCGGAGAAGAAGTACCCCGTGATGATCTATTTCTACGAGACCTATTCCGAGAACCTGTACAAGAACATCATCGTGCAGCCCAGCTGGTCCACGGTGAACCTGCTCTTCTATGCCTCCAGGGGGTACATAGTATTCGTCCCGGACATCGTCTACACGCCGGGCCTGCCGGGCCAGTCGGCCTACAACTGCATCGTGAGTGGCGCGGAGTCCCTGACGGAGTTCCCGTGGGTGGACAAGGAGAACATGGCCATCCAGGGCCAGAGCTGGGGCGGCTACCAGGTCGCCTGGCTCATCACGCGCACGAACCTGTTCAAGGCGGCGGGCGCGGGCGCGCCGGTGTCGAACATGACATCGGCCTACGGCGGCATCCGCTGGGAATCCGGGATGAGCCGCCAGTTCCAGTACGAGCAGACGCAGTCCCGCATCGGCAAGGACCTCTGGAACGGCCTCGAACTGTATATGGAGAACTCTCCCCTCTTCCGGCTCCCGAACGTGCAGACCCCGGTGCTGATCATGCACAACGACAATGACGGCGCCGTGCCGTGGTACCAGGGCATCGAGATGTTCATGGGCCTGCGCCGCCTGGGCAAGCCCGCCTGGCTGCTGGAATACAACGACGAGGCCCACAACCTCCGCGAGCGCCGCAATCGCAAGGACCTCACGATCCGGCTCCAGCAGTTCTTCGACCATTACCTGAAGGGCGCCCCGGAGCCCGCCTGGATGCGGGACGGCGTCCCGACGATGAAGAAGGACTACTACTTCGGTTACGAGTACTAAAGGAAAAAGCCCGCTATCGGGCTTTTTTCATTTGTTCATTTTCTTGGAATAGTTCAGCGCAAGGCCGCCGGCGGCGGTTTCCTTGTACAGGGACGGAAGGTCCTTGCCGGTCTGCTTCATCACTTCCACGACGTGGTCGAAGGAAATGCGGTGCTTGCCATCGGAGAAGGTGGCGTAGATATCGGCATCCAATGCCCGGGTGGCGGCGAAGGCGTTACGCTCGATGCAGGGGATCTGCACCAGGCCGCAGACCGGGTCGCAGGTCATGCCCAGATGATGCTCCAGGCCCATTTCCGCCGCATATTCGATCTGGGACGGGCTGCCACCGAAGAGCATACAGGCGGCCGCCGAGGCCATAGCGCAGGCCACGCCCACTTCTCCCTGGCAACCGACTTCCGCCCCGGAGATGGAGGCGTTGTGCTTGACGACATTGCCCACGATACCGGCCGTGGCCAGCGCGTGGCAGATCTTCTTGTCGCTGAAGGAGTGTCCCTTGGCCAGGTGGTACAGGACACCCGGCATCACGCCGCAGGAACCGCAGGTCGGAGCCGTGACGATCGTGCCGCCGGAAGCGTTCTCCTCGGAAACGGCCAGGGCATAGGCGAATACCAGACCGCGGGAGCGGAGGTTGGGCTGATAGCCCATCGCCTTGACGTGATAGGTCGAGGCCTTGCGCGCGAGGTTCAGCGGACCGGGGAGGCGCCCGTCCGTATCCAGGCCGCGCTCCACGGAGGCCTTCATCGCCTCCCAGACTTCCTGGAGGTAGTCCCAGATTTCCGGGCCCTCGTTCATATCGACATACTCCCACAGGCTCCGGCCGGAATCGTCGCACCATTCGGTGATTTCCGTGAGGGTGTTCATCGCGTAGACATCGCCTGAAACCGACATTTCCCGCCCCGGTCCCTCGGACAGGGCGCCGCCGCCCACGCTGAACACGGTCCATTCGTCCGTGACGTTCGCTTCTCCGTCGATGGCCTTGAACAGCATGCCGTTCGTATGGTAGTCGAGGACGGTTTCAGGCTTCCAGACCACCCGGACGGGCGCGACCGGCTGCAGCGCATCGATGATGGCGACATCGGTCATATGTCCCTTGCCCGTCGCAGCCAGGGAGCCGTAGAGGGTAACTTCGAAGCCGTGGGCGTCCGGATGCTTTTCGGCGAACATCGAGGCGGCCTTGTACGGGCCCATGGTATGGGAAGAGGAGGGTCCTCTCCCGATCTTGTAGAGTTCTTTGAGCGATTTCATCCGCGGTCCTTTGATTGAGGGCCGCAAAGATACAAAAAAATAGCGAAAGGTATCTTCCGCTAATTCTCTTCTTCCAGGACAGCATCGGCCTGGATGGTGTATTCACCGGAATACCAATGCTTGTCTCCCTTTTTCGTCTGCGTGACAGTCAATTCCGAACCGGTGAGGACCTTTGTCTTGAAAGCGCCGTGGTCAGCGCCGTCCACGTCCTCGAACTTGACGGCTGCTTTCCCGGCCCCGTCCGGCCAGCCGTGCTTCAGGCGCTCTTGCGCGAAATGCCCCTGGGAGTCCGAATAGAGGGTGTCGCTCTCCCATTTCTGCTGCTCTTCCGGAGCCTCCGGATAAGGCGTGAAGACGACGCGGACTCCTTCGATTCCCTTGCCTTTCGCATCCTTCACGTCACCGACCAGTTTGAAGTCGGCATGGGGACATCCGTACTCGACCCGGAAGATCCCGAGCTTCCCGCATCCGGTAAAACCCAGCAGGCCCATGAGAAGGCCCAGCAGCCATTTCCATCCTTTTCCAAGTGCAGCTTTCATCGCTATTCCTTTTTCGTTGATTCCTTGTTTTCCAGGTCAATCTTCTTGAACTGGCCCGGAGGGACGCCGTACATCAGCTTGGCCGGCGGCATGTCGCCGGGAAAGGGCAACGGGCGGAGGCGCGTCCCCGTATCCGGAGTCGGAAGCGGCACCACCCGGACACTGTCCAAGTCCGACGTGGAAGCCCGGCGCGGCCGGAGCCGGGGACTGCAGGAGGAAAATCCCAGCAGGCCCAGGAGCCCGATTGCAAACAGCCATCTGATACGGTCCTTTTTCATCATCTGCACTTTAAAACCCTGTCCTGCAAAAATCTTGCACAAGCGAATCACAAATTCCCTATTCCGCCGTCATTTTCTTCAGGAGGCACTGGATCAAGCGACCGTTTTCGTCGCGCAGGTGCATGCCGTTGCCCCGGCAGTACTTCCAGAAACGGCAGGCGGCGCAGTCGTCCTTGTACATCCAGGAGCGGTCGCGGTAGGGTTGGAAGCGGGTATTCCAGACTTCCATGAAATCGTCTTCGTAGATGTTGCCCTGGTGGTAATCGGAGCGGATGCTGGCACAAGCCGAGATGCTGCCGTCGGAAAGGACGCCGCCCACATTGACACCGGCACCGCACGCAAAGAAATGGTCCCGCACGTCCCCTTCATAATTGCCCAGGAAGCCTTCGCAAGCGAATTCGGCCTTGATGCGTCCCTCCTTCCGGGTAGCCTTGATGAACTCCATCAGGCCGCGGATTTCTGCGCCCGTCAGCTGCAATTCCGGATCGTGTGCGGCCCGGCCGGCCGGGAAAACCGTGAACAGCCGCCAGTCCTTGAGTCCCAGACCAATCAGGTACTCCTTCACTTCGTTCAGGTGCGGGTAGTTGCGCCGGTTCACGCAGGTGACCACATCAAAAGCGATGGCATCGGAGTCAATCACCATCTTGATGGCGGCCGACGCCCGCTTGAAAGAACCGGGCACACCACGCATCCAGTCGTGGTCCTCCTCCAGGCCGTCCAGGCTGATGGTCATGGAGCGGAGACCGCTTCGAAGAAGCCGCTGATAGCGCTCCGGGGTCAGCGCAAAGCCGTTGGAGACCATGCCCCAGGGAAAACCTTTCTCATACATCATCCGACCGCACTGCTCCAGATCCGGCCGCATCAGCGGTTCCCCGCCGGTGACATTGATCATCACCTGATGCGGATCCGTCTCGGCTGCCACCCGGTCCAGGACGCGGGCAAAGTCCTCCAGGGGCATATCCGGCTGGAGTGCGGTCTGCTTGCAGTCACTTCCGCAGTGCCTGCAATGGTGGTTGCAGCGGAGCGTACATTCCCAGAACAACTGCCGGAGCCGATGTTCTTCCACGACATCCTCCTGCAGCCGCCGGAAGATATCCAGCGCCAGGCGCCTCCTGAGGGAAAGCCGCTCCGTCATTTCTCCACCTCCGTCAGGTCGATGACTGGCAGTGCAGATTCTTCCAGACTACTGCCCGGATCCTGGGATGGATACTGCCGGGAAGCCGCCGGAGGCCCATACATATATACGGGAGGTCCATACATAACCGGGGCATCAGGCTCATCCGGTTCGCAGGAGGAGAACCCCAAAAGCGACAGAAGGCCGCCCAGGATGAAGCGGCGGGCATTTTTCATCTTACTGCTCATGGCTAGCGTCTATTCATTCATCAGGTGTTCTGTAAATCCTTATCCAGCAAAAACCTTGCACAAAAAAGAAAAAAGATTCCTTCGCTTCGCTCGGAATGACAATCACGCTTTGCTCGGTATGACAATCACGCTTTGCTCGGAATGACAGTCAACGGCCTTTCAATTCCGCGACCATCGCTTCCGCGACGGCGTCGGAGGCCCCGGTACCGCCCAGCTTTTCCCGGACTTCGGCATAATCGGCGGCCATCCGGGCGCGGTAGTTCCCGTCCTCCAGCAGGCGCTCCACTTCCACGACGAGGTTCTCCCCCGTCAGGTAATTCTGCAGCAATTCCTTGAAGGCTGGACGGTCGATGACGAGGTTCGCGAGGCTGATGTACTTGATCTTGAGGATGATCCGGCCGACCAAATAGGTCAGCCAGGCGATCTTGTAGCCCACGACCTGGGGCGTGCCGATGAGGGCGGCCTCCAGCGAGGCCGTGCCGGAATTGATGACGGCCGCCCGCGCGTGGCGGAGGACGCCGTAGGTGTCGCCGGAGACCAGGTGGACGTAGCCCGGAATCGTGCCGTAGTCCGCCGGCGTCCGTCCAGGCGCCGCAGCGATGACAAACTGAAAGTCCGCGTATTGCGGCATCTGATGCAGCCGGGCGGCGAATTCCGCGAGAACCGGCATCATCGTCTTGATCTCCCCGCTCCGGGAACCGGCCAGGAGGGCGACGAACGGCTTGTCTGGAAGCCCGTGCCGGGTCAGGAAAGCCTCCCGAGGCTCCTGCAGGGCCGGCGAACGGTCCACCGCGTCAATGAGCGGGTTGCCCTTGTAGATGAAATCGATCCCCTTCCGGCGGAAATAGCCGGTCTCGAACGGAAATACGATGAAGAGCCGGTCCACATAGGCCTTCAACTTCTTGATCCGGCTTTCGCGCGAGGCCCATACTTTCGGGGCGATGTACCAGAACACCTTGAAACCGGCCTTGTGGGCGAACTCCGCAATCCGGAAGTTGAAGCCCGGATAGTCGATGAGGACCACCACGTCCGGCTTCCAGGCCAGGATGTCCTCCTCGCAGGAGCGGACCCGCCGGAGCAGTTTCCGCGCCTGGACGAACACCTCCCAGATGCCCATCACAGCCCCTTCCCGATAGTCGCGCACGAGGCCGCTCCCCTGCTGATGCTCCTGGAACACGGCGTCCATCAGCCCGCCGCCCCAGAAGCGGATGTCCGCCTCGGGGTCGCGCGCATACAGGCCGCGCATCAGGTTGGAACCGTGCAGGTCGCCGGACGCCTCGCCGGCTATCAGATAATACTTCATATTACATATTCATCCACGTTACCCCATCCCTAAATCCCTTCCCTCGGGGAAGGGACTTACTCTCGTCTAACGACTCAAAGAGCGGCCCCTTCCAGGCCTTTCAGACGCTTCAGTTCCTCGAAATCGGTCCGGTCGATGGTGTTGGGGACGATGGTGATCCAGTTGGACTCGTTGAGCACGTGGTCCGCGTCCATCGCGCCGTCCTCGTCGTCGACAAAGTCGCCGATCATCATATAGGCCGACTCCCCTTCCTCCAACGGCGGCAGGTTTTCCTGCAGATGGAACCCGGTGGCCTCATAGGCCTGCAGGCGGTTCAGGTCCCACTCCTGGAACTCCCGGATCCAGTGTCCCTTGCCTTGCCGGGCGAAGCAGATGCCTTCGAGGCGGTCGGCCGGGACATCCGGGAAATTGATGTTGTACAGGAGCCCGTACTTCCCTTCCGGCCAGTGGTCCAGCAGGAAATGGAGGATGCGCGGAAGATACATTTCCACGAGGGTGAAATCCGCGTCCGGGCGGAAATTGCACAGGGACACGCCGATGGCCTTGCACCCGTTCAGGGCGCCTTCCTCGGTCGCGCCGATGGTGGCGGAATAGTTCGCCGCCGTCGCGGCATTCGAACCGTGGTTGATGCCGCAGATGACGAGGTCCGGGTTCCGACGCTCGTAGAAATATTCCAGGCCGAACTTCACGCAGGAAGCCGGCGTCGCGTCCAGATAATGCCAGTTTCCGGGGCCTTCTTCGGGCAGCGCCTTGTACGCCAGCCGCTTCATTCCCAGAGAGACAGCCATCGACATCGCGCTCTGGTGGTACTTGGGAGCGACCACGGTCACCTCGCCGAATTCCGCCATGATGCGCGCCAGGGCGTGGATTCCGCCCGCCCGGTAGCCGTCGTCATTGCTGATCAGGATCCGCATAAACTTTTCTTAATTTTTTTATTTATTTCTCTCTGCAAAGATACGGAATTATCCCATTTTTTTCGTAAATTTGCAGCGCCTTCGGAAGAAAACGCCGAAGTGCTTGGTAAAGAAAACATTTAACTTTTATTTAAGTTCAACATGAATAGAATTGCTATCAACGGTTTTGGCCGTATCGGACGCCTGGCGTTCCGTCAGATGTTTGAGGCTGATGGTTACGAAGTTGTCGCCATCAATGACCTCACCAGCCCCAAAATGCTTGCTCACCTTCTGAAGT
>CAMNGM010000040.1 GCA_946538425.1 uncultured Bacteroidales bacterium
TGGTGGGCACCATCGGCGGCAGCATCAACACGACCTACGGCAACTTCGACCTGACTGACGCGACCGGTACCGTGTATGTCTATGGTCTCACAGCGACCGAGCTCGGCTATGGCGCGAAGAACGACAAGTCCTACGCCTCGCTGGGCCTCGCGGAAGGCGACAAGATCAAGATCCGCGGCTACCGGGGTTCCTTCGGAGACAAGATCGAAGTGATGTACGCCTGGTTCATCGAGAAGGTGGACGGCGGTACCGACCCGCAGCCTTCCGGCGTGAAGGCCGTGTCCATCGCCGACTTCAACGCGGCCCCCGAGTCCGACTCCCAGGTGTATGAACTGGTGGGCACCATCGGCGGCAGCATCAACACGACCTACGGCAACTTCGACCTGACCGACGCGACCGGTACGGTGTATGTCTATGGTCTCACGGCGACCGAGCTCGGCTATGGTGCGAAGAACGACAAGTCCTACGCCTCGCTGGGCCTTGCGGAAGGCGACAAGATCAAGATCCGCGGCTATCGGGGTTCCTTCGGCGACAAGATCGAAGTGATGTACGCCTGGTTCATCGAGAAGGTGTCCGGTGGTGGCGGCGACACCCCCTCCGGCAACGGCTCCGGCACGCTAGCCGATCCTTACACCGCGCTTGGTGCCATCGACGCCGTGAAGGACCTGACCTGGACGAGCAACACCGTCTACGACAAGACGGACAAGGTGTATGTGAAGGGCAAGATCTCCCGCATCGCCAACAACGGCACCTATGTGGGCGGCGGCACCTTCGGCAACGCCTCCTACTGGATTTCCGCCGACGGTACCGAGAAGGATGAGTTCCAGATCTTCCGCAGCCTGTATTTCAACGGCGAGAAGTACACTGAGGGCACCGACATCCAGGTGGGTGACGAAGTGATCGTGTACGGCTCCCTGATGAACTACAAGGGCAACACGCCGGAGACGGTCGCGAACGAGAACTGGCTGTACTCGCTGAACGGCAAGACCGACGGCAGCGGCAGCGGCGGTGGCGGTGAAACGCCGGGCGGCAGCAGCATCTCCATCTCGACGAACGCCGACGCCCAGACCTGGGCGGCGGAAACGGACGGCACCTACGGCGCCGGTTTCGGCACCACGGACCAGGGCTTGAAGCTCGGCTATTACAAACATACGGGTACGACCAATGCGGTCGTCCCGAATGCGAACCACGTCCGCATCTACAAGAATTCCGTCCTGAGCATCGCGTCCGCGGAAGGAAAGAAGATCAAGAAGATCGTCATCGGCTGCGCGCCCAACAACGGCACGACCTCCTACTGCTTCGATATGGCGGGCCTGGAGGGCGGCGCTTCCGCGACGTGCGACAAGACGGCCCTGACCGTCACCTGGACCGGTTCCGCCTCCAAGGTGGTCCTCCACGCCAACAACGGCCAGGTCCGGATGGAAAAACTCACCGTGGAATTCGAATAAGGCCGGGTGACTATGCGAACGAGACTACATTCTGTTTTCGGCGCGGTCCTGCTCGGGATCCTTTCGCTGGGGGCTGTCTCCTGCGAGCAGGAACCCGTCATTCCCGACCCCGAGTTCGTCCTCGTGCGTGATGTCGTTTCCAGCCGGAAGGGCAGCCAGTTCCTGGAGGTTTATGCCCAGGGGAACTGGACCATCACGTGCGACGCGGACTGGATCCGGATCACCCCGGACAAGGGCCGGGGGAACAGCCGGGCCGTCGCGCTGCTTTATGACGCCAATACCGAGGAAGGCCCCCGCCAGGCCGACATCCGGCTCCAGGCGCAGGAGAAGACCCTCACGGTCACCCTGCACCAGAACGCCCCCTCGGACGACCCCGAACCCGAGATCAACGGCGGTTCCTCCACCCGCAAGGGCTGGATGGAACTGCCCGAGACCCGGCCGGATGACGGCCTGAACATCTTCTGGCACAATATGACCGTCGGAAGCTACACGGGCCGCAACTACTCCTTCTACTGGGATTACACCAAGCTGGTCTCCCACTGGGTGGCCTATCCGCTCAACAACGGCCTGCGCGCCAGCGGTTCCCGCTCCGACGCCTGGGGCCTCGACCCGCTGCTGCCGGCTTCCCGCCAGCCCGTCGTCACCAGCACCTTCCGGGGCGGCTGGGCGCGCGGACATCAGCTCCCTTCGGCCGACCGCCTGAGCTACAACGCCAACGTCCAGACCTTCTACGGCACCAATATGACGCCCCAGAACTACAACTTCAACGGGGAAATCTGGGCCCGCCTGGAGGACAAGGTCCGCGGTTGGGCCGGTCGGTGCGACACCCTGTACGTGGTGACCGGCTGCGTGGTGGACGGCAAGGTCAGCTACACGACGGATATCGAAGGCAAGCAGGTCGCCATCCCCAACGCTTACTACAAGGCGGTCCTCAGCTATAGCAAGTCGGCGTCCGAGAACGGCGGCTACCGCGGCTGCGCCGTCTATCTGGAGCACACCCACAATCCGAGCGAGACCGTGGCCCGGAACCATTCCTCCGTGATGTCTATCAAGGACCTGGAGGCGAAGACCGGGGTGAACTTCTTCGTGAACCTGCCGGCCGCCATCGGCGATGCCGCCGCCGCGGCCGTGGAGACGGAGAACCCGAACTCGGTCAACTGGTGGTGGAACTAAAATGACGAGACGATGAAAAGATTCATAACCATCCTTGCGCTGACGCTGGCGCTGACGCCGGCCTTTGCCCAGAAGGGCGGGACGAAGAACTATGTCATCGGGTTCTACAACCTGGAGAACCTCTTTGACACCTACCACGACGAGGGGAAGAACGACTACGAGTACCTCCCTGACGGCGCGAACGAATGGACCGACTTCAAATACCAGAAGAAGCTCGCCAACATGGCCCGGGTCATCCGGGCGATGCGGGACGAGAACAAGGCCTATCACGCCATCCTCGGCGTCTCCGAGATCGAGAACCGCCACGTGCTGGAGGACCTCGTCGCGGAGCCTGCCATCGCCGATGCGAACTACCAGATCGTCCACTACGACGGTCCGGACCGCCGTGGCGTGGACGTGGGCCTGCTGTATCGGCCGGAGCTCTTCACCGTGCTGGAGTCCAAGTCCATCCCCTTCAACTTCGACAGCGAGCTTGAATTCGGGATGACCAAGGAGGAGCAGGACGCCTTCCGCACCCGTGACATTCTGATGGTCCGCGGCCTGCTGGGCGGCGAGATGTTCGCCTTCTTCGTGGCGCACCTTCCTTCTCGCCTGGGCGAGAAGAGCGGCTCCCTCCGCTCCCGGGGCGGCCAGATCATGTACGAGGAGAGCGTCCGCCTGATGCAGGCGTATCCCGGCATCAAGATCGTGGCCATGGGCGATATGAACGACAACCCCACCGACGACAGCATGGCCGTGTGGATGCACGGCCGCGAGAAGGTCGAGGACGTGGGGCCGATGGATTTCTTCTCCCCGTTCCTGTCGATGCTCAAGGCCGGGTACAGCTCCCTGTACTATCGCGGCGAGAACAACATCTACGACATCCTCGTGGTCAACGAACCGCTCGTGAACGCGCCGAAGGGCACGCTCAAGATCCAGCCGATCGTGAAGAAGAAGTACTATGGACGCATCTTCAACCCGCCGTTCATGGTCCAGCAGGAAGGCCAGTATGCCGGCCAGCCGCTGCGCACCTTCTCGAACGGCGCCTTCGTGGGCGGCTACAGCGACCACTTCCCGACCTATATTGTAGTAAGTAACAAGTAACCGGATATGATCAAGAAACTAACCTTGGCGACCGTCGCGCTCCTTCTCTCGCTGGGCCTTTCCGCCCAGACGTTCACGGGAGGCGTGCGCGGCACGGTCGTCAGCCGCACCGACCGGTCCCCGGTCCCCGGTGCGGTCCTCGTGCTGTACCAGGGTACGGCCGAAGTGGCCACGGTGACTTCCGGCGACGACGGGCGCTTCCTCATCGAAGACCTGGACAACGGCATCTACGACCTGGTGATCCAGGCCCCGGACTACCTGGAGACGCGCGTCAACGTCACCGTCAACGACGGATATGTCAAGAATATGTTCAACCTCTCCCTGACCCGCGGCGCGGTCGTCACCGAGGTGGACGTGGACAACCTCGTGGAATTCGATATGGACGACACCGGTTACGGCGACAGCCCGACGGTCCTGTTCGGCCAGAACGACGTGTTCAACAATATGGCGAGCTTCAATTTCAGCTCCGTCCGCTACCGCGTGCGCGGTTACTCCTCCGAGTCGCAGGACGTGTACCTGGCGGGCGTCAAGATGAACGACGCCATCACCGGGTATTCCCCGTTCTCGCTGTGGAGCGGCCTCAACGAGGCCACCCGCACGAAGTACACCGTCAACGGCGCCGAAATCTCCGACTACGGCATCGGCGGTTACAACGGCCTCACCAACATCCCGGTGAACGCCCTGTCCGTCCGCAAGGGATGGCGGGGGAGCGTGCTCACCAACAGCCAGCTGTACCGGCTGCGCCTGATGATGACCTACGCCTCCGGCCCCCGGGACGACGGCTGGTCCTACGCGTTCAACGTGTCGGCCCGCCTGGGCGGCAACGACTGGGTGAAGGGTGTGTACTACCGTTCCTTCGCCTACTACGCCGCGGTCGAGAAGCAGTTCGACGACGCGCACAAGCTCGGCCTCGTCCTGATGGGTACGCCCGGCCAGCGCGGCGCCGCGAACGCCTCGACCCAGGAGGTCTACGACCTGATGGGCGACAATATGTACAACTCCAACTGGGGTTACCAGAACGGCAAGGTGCGCAACGCCCGCGTCCGCAAGACGCACGAGCCCATCGCCATCCTGAAGTACGACTTCACGCCCGGCCCCAAGTTCAACGCCGCCGCGACGGTCCTGTACCGCTTCGGCAAGAACGGCTACACCGCCCTCGACTGGTATGACGCCCAGGATCCGCGTCCGGACTATTACCGGAACCTCCCGAGCTACTTCTATATGGAGGACGACGACTACAACCGGATGAACGGGATGAAGGCGGCCTGGGCCGAGGAAGTCTGGCGGAACGACCTTCCGCAGTACGCCCACATCAACTGGGACCGCCTGTACGCCGTGAACAAGCTGAATGTCGAGGACGGCGAGCGCCGCTCCAAGTACGCGCTGCAGGAACGCCGCGTGGACCAGCAGGACCTGAACTTCGCCTTCAACTTCAAGTGGCGTCCGTCCCGGATCTTCACCCTCACCGGCGGTGCCGACGCGAAGGTGAACCGGACCGAATACTACCAGAAGATGGACGACCTGCTGGGCGGCGAGTACTTCTACAACATGGACTCCTTCGCCGAGCGCGACTATGCGGCCTTCCCGTATATGACCCAGAACGACCTGGATTACTGGATGAAGAACGGTTCCGCGCAGAAGATCCGCGTCGGGGACAAGTACGGCTACGACTACTATGCCAACGTCCGCAAGTGGAACGGCTGGCTGTCCGGCAAGCTGAATGTCGGCAACTTCGAGATGGCCGTCGGCGGCCGCGTGGGCCAGACCGCCTTCTGGCGGCAGGGCCTCAACCGCAAGGGCCTGTTCCCGGGCGTGGACGACAACGGGAAGCCGATCGTCATCGACGGCCGGGAAGTGACCACCTATGACGAGAACGGCGATCCCATCACGTCCTACGGCAAGTCCAAGGTGGCGCGGTTCCTGACCTACGCCGGCAAGGTGAACCTCAACTACGTCCTCCCCGGTGGCCACCGGTTCTACGCCAATGCGGGCTACTTCAACGACGCGCCCACCTTCAGCCAGTCGTTCATGTCCCCGCGTACGCGCAACCAGCTGGCTCCGGAGCTGACGACCGTCAAGACCCTCACCGGCGACGTCAACTACCAGGTCTCCTCCAACGGGTACAATTTCCGGATCACCGGTTATTACACCGACATCATGGACCAGGCCAAGGTGATGAGCTTCTATGACGACGGCCAGAACTCCTTCACCAACTTCGCCCTCACCGGCATCGACGAGCGGCACGTGGGTATGGAGATGGGCTTCAAGATCCCCACCGACATCCCGAACCTCGCCCTCCAGGGCGTGATCGGCTACGGCGAGTACTACTACACTTCGAACCCGAAGATGTACCAGACCATCGACAACAACGCCTCCATCGTGGAAGGCACCTACGGTGTCGTGGTCCCGTACTGGAAGAGCCATCCCGACACGGACGGCACGATCGTCCGCCACTATGTGGAGTCCACCCCGCAGCTCGCGGTGAGCCTGGGCCTCGCCTGGAACTGGAACTACTGGTTCGTGGACGCCGACATCGACTACTTCGGCCATTCCTACCTGTCGATGAACCCGCTCTACCGCACGGACTATGCGACAGCCGGCCCGGACCGCGAGGTCACGCCGTTCGAGGTCGCGTATATGTGCGGCCAGGAGAAGTTCGACCCGGCTTTCCTGCTGAACTTCTCCGTGGGCAAGTCCTGGTACATCCAGCGGAAGTACCAGCTGGGCTTCTCCCTGAACGCGAAGAACCTGCTGAACAACACCTGGGTGAAGACCGGCGGTTATGAGCAGACCCGCATCGTGAAGAACACCGTGGCGAAGGAAATGTTCTACCGTTTCGACTCCAAGTACTTCTATATGAGCGGTTTCAATTATATGTTGAACATCTATTTCCGATTCTAGGCCATGAGAAAGCGTATCCTGATTGTTGCTGCGGCAACCCTCGCCCTCGCTGCCTGCGAGGAGTGGCAGCCGGTGTTCACCGGCGAACCTGGCGACGTGTATATGTATGAGGCCGCGAATCTGGAAGTGACGTCCACCATCGCGAACCTCAAGGAACTGTACGCCAAGCACGGCGTCCTGAAGATCCAGGACGACGATATGGTCATCGCCGGCAAGGTCATCTCCGACGACCATTCCGGGAATATCTACCGCGAACTGTACATCCAGGACGAGACCGGCGTGATCAGCGTCAAGATCGGCCTGTCCTCCTTGTACAGCGACTACAAGCTGGGACAGACGGTCTACGTCAAGTGCGGCGGCCTCACCATCGGCCAGTACAACGGGATGCCCCAGCTGGGCATCGAGGACCCCACCGGCGAGTACGAAACTTCCTACCTGGACAACCGCTACCTGATTGACGCGCACGTGATCCGCGGCGCCTGGGGCGACCCCGTCCCCCCGCTCCGCGTCACGGAAGACGAGCTCGCGGCGGCCATCAAGGAGGGGTACACCAACCCGCTCTGGGGGCAGCTGGTGACGCTGGAGGACCTGCAGTACGGCGCCAAACCCGAGTACAACACCGAGGCGTACAAGCGTATCTTCATTCTCATCTACATCGACCCGTACAAGGACAAGAAGGCCTCCACCAACCGGGTCTTCTGCTCCACCGAAACCTTCGGCGTGACCACCTGGGCGATGTCCAAGAACAAGTTCCTGGAGTACCTGGACGCCGGCTGTTTCGACCGTTGCTCCAGCTCGGACAAGTCGATGGACGACATCTTCGACGAGATGACGGGCCTGACGGTGAAGCAGACTATCCGCGAGAACGCGACGGCCATCACCACCAGCCACTACTTCCACCTGCCGCAGGGCCAGGCGGTCCAGATCCGCACCAGCGGCTTCGCGAAGTTCGCGGACACGCAGATCGACCCGCTCATCCTCGGCGACCCCAAGGGGAAGGACGACGGCGCGCTGTGCTCCGCCACGGGCATCCTGACCGTGTACAACGGGGCCGCGCAGCTGGCCCTGGTCGATGAAAACAGCGTAAAGATCCAGAAATAATGACCCGAAGAATCCTCTTGATTGCAGCGATGGCATTGACGATGACCGCTTGCGGCCCGAAGGCCGGAAAGATTTTCAGCGAGGAGTGGAACACTCCGTACGGCACGGCGCCCTTCAGCAAGATCACGGTAGCGGACTACAAGCCCGCCATCCTGGCCGGTATCGAGGCCCAGAAGGCCGAAATCCGCGCGATCGTCGAGAATCCGGACGCTCCCACGTTCGAGAACACGATCGCGGCCTACGAGCTTTCCGGCGACCTTTTGTCCAAGGTGTCCGGCGTCTTCTTCAACCTCTCCGAATCGGACTCCACCCCCGCGATCCAGCAGATCGAGGAGGAGGTGACCCCGATTATCACGGAGGCCTCCGACGCCATCTTCATGGACGAAAAGTTCTTCGCCCGGGTGAAGGCCGTGTACGAGAACATGGACGGCCTGGACCGCGAGCAGCAGATGGTCGTGAAGAAGCTCTATGACCGCTTCGTCCGCAACGGCGTCAGCCTGGACGCGGAGAAGAAGGCCCGTTTCGCGGAGATCAACAGCCGCCTCGCCGTCCTCAGCCAGAAGTTTGGCCAGAACCTCCTGGCGGAGAACAACGCCTTCCGGGATGCCATTGGCGTGACCGTATCGGCCTACCCGACCTTCATGGCCACCTGCGAGGACCGCGCTCTCCGAGAGAAAGCCTTCAAGGCCTACTCCAGCCGCGGCAACCACGGCGACGAGCACGACAACAACGCCATCGTCCTGGAGATTATGAAGCTCCGGACGGAGAAGGCGAACCTGCTGGGCTACAAGACCTCCGCCGAGTATCTCCTCGCCGACAAGATGGCCGGCAACCCGGAGACGGTGGACGCCTTCCTGCAGCCCATCATGGACGCGTCGATGCGCAAGGCCAAGGAGGAGATCGCCGATATGGAAGCGGTCGCCGGCCACAAGATCGAGCCTTGGGACTGGTTCTACTATGCGGAGAAGGTCCGCGCCCGGAAGTACGACCTGGACGAATCCGTCACCGGCCCGTACTTCACGGCGGACAGCGTGTCCAAGGGCGTTTTCGCGGCCGCCGAGAAGGTTTACGGCATCCACATTGAGCCCGCGCCCGAGGTGGAGGTCTACAACGACGTCACGAAGGCCTACAAACTCACGGACGCCGACGGGTCCCTCCTCGGCATCTTCTACCAGGACTGGTTCTCCCGCGACACCAAGCGGGGCGGCGCCTGGATGAACAACTTCCGCGAGCAGTACGTCAAGGACGGCCAGGATGTCCGCCCGATCATCGTGAATGTCTGCAACTTCCCGCCCGCCACGGCGGACGCGCCGTCGATGCTTTCCATCGACAATGTCCAGACCGCCTTCCACGAGTTCGGCCACGCCCTGCACGGCTTCCTGAGCAAGTGCCGTTACGAGGAAGTGTCCGGTACCGCCGTCACCCGCGACTTCGTGGAGATGTTCTCCCAGTTCAACGAGAACTGGGCCTTCGTCCCGGAAATCCTCGCCGTCTATGCGAAGGATTACCGCACCGGCGAGCCCATCCCGGCGGAACTCGTGGAGAAGATCGGCAAGTCGCTGAAGTTCAACCAGGGCTTCACCACGGGTGAGCTCTGCGCCGCGTCCATCCTGGATATGAAGTGGCACGAACTGACGGCCGAGGACCTCGCGAAGTTCACCGACGCCCAGTCCATCCGCGACTTCGAGACGAAGGTCTGCGGGGAGATGGGCCTCATCGACGAGATCATCCCGCGCTACCGCACGACCTACTTCAACCACATCTTCAACAGCGGCTACAGCGCCGGCTACTACAGCTACCTGTGGTCCGAGGTCCTGGACGTGGACGCCTGGGAGAAGTTCGTCGCCGACGGCGTCTTCAACCCCGCCACGGCGAAGGCTTTCCGCCAGACCTTCCTCGAGAAGGGCGGTTCCGAAGAGCCGATGACGCTCTTCCGGCAGTTCCGCGGCGCCGATCCCGATCCGGCGGCCCTCCTCCGCGCCCGCGGCCTGGAGTAAGTCGCTGACGGATTGTTCCTTAACGATTGAGAGGTGCACCGGCCGGTGCACCTCTTGCTATTTAATATGTTGTCAATCAGCTACTTGATGTAACTCGTCAGGACCTTCATCCCGCCCTCGGCGGGGGTGAAGGTGACGCCGGCGGAGGTGGCGGGGACGAGGATGGTTTCGCCCTGGCGAAGGTCGATGACGTGGCCCTTGGTGGGGCCGCGGCGGCCTTCGGCGTCATAGACGGGCTCGGCGTCCGTCAGGGAGCCGTGGCCGGAGAGGCACATCACCACGAGGAAGGAGTCGGTGTCCTCCAGATTCTTCGTGACGGCCTGGTCCAGGTCGTAGATGCTGGTGGTGAAGTACTTGCAGGAAACGACTTCGTTCTCCGCGTCCTTGACGGGGGTGTAGGGGGTGCGGTACTCCGGATACACTTTATAGTCGATGGCATCCTTCGCGAGCTCCGTGTGAAGCTGGCGGGGCTTGCCGTCCAGGCCCAGGCGGCCGTAGTCGTAGATGCGGTAGGTGATGTCGGAAGTCTGCTGGATCTCGGCGATGAAGCAGCCGCCGCAAATGGCGTGGATACGTCCGGCCGGGAGGAAGAACACGTCTCCGGGATGGACGTCGTGTCGGGCCAGCACGTCGGTAATCGTGCCGTCGGCCACGCGCTTCTCATACTCCTCGGGGGTGATTTCCTGCGTCATTCCGGCAAGCAGGTGCGCGCCCGGCTCGGCGGCGACGACATACCACATCTCGGTCTTTCCCTTGGAGCCGTTGTGCCGAACGGCGGCCAGCTCGTCGTTCGGATGGACCTGGATGGACAGGTCGGATAGGGCGTCGATGAACTTGATCAGGAGCGGGAATTCGTCGCCGGTGTTGGCATACACGTGTTCGCCCACAAGGCGGCCCTTGTACTCCTTCACGAGCTCCGCGATGGTCTTTCCGGCCAGGGCGCCGTTCGCCACCACGGACTCGTTCCCCTTCACGCCGGACAGTTCCCAGCTTTCGCCGATGTGCTCCTGCGTAGTCTCCACGCCCTTGTAGGGGGCTATTTTCTCACCACCCCATACGATGGTCTTGAATATGGGTTCAAATTTTAAAGGATACATTATGTTTTGGTTTAGATTCTTTCGTCGGCCTTCGGCCTCCTCAGAATGACAGAAGAAAGCCCATCGGACTAACCGATGAACAACGCTGTCATTCCGAGCGAAGCGAAGGAATCTTTTAAGCGTCCAGTTGTGCCAGGGCGAAGTCGTAGGCGCCCACGGAGATGGCCTTGGAGGCGCCGATCTTGGAGATCATCACACCGATGCGCTTCTGCGGGTCGTAGGTGACGGTCTTGTCGGAGCCGTACACCTTGAGCTCGCGGGCGCTGCCCTTGGCGAAGGCGGCGAATTCGGCCTCGTCGTCGAGGTTGTAGACCTTCATCTGCACCTTGGCGAGGGTGTCGCCGGACAGGGTGCGGACCGTGCCGCGGAGGGCGTCCAGCAGGGCCGGCATAAAATACTTCTTGGATGCGGTGATGCCGCCGCCGATGACGATGAGTCCGTCCATCAGCTGGGCGGCGACGGCCATCGCGTTGCCCGCGACGGTGCCCATCTCGGAAAAGGCGGCCTTGGCGGCCTCGGGGTTGCCGGGACGGTTGCCTTCGGCGATGTCATAGATGTCCTTCGGGGTGAGGGAGGGATCGTTCACGCCGGAGCGTTCCGCGTACACGCGCTTGACGGCGCGGACGGCGACACCGTCTTCCACGATGACTCCGTCGATGCGGCTGTGCGGAAGGCAGTAGGTCTCCACGCAGGAGTTGTCGCCTCGGTTGAGCTGGCCGTTGATGACGCAGCCGATACCGAAGCCGGTGCCGAAGGTGTAGCCGATGAGGTTGTGGTAGCGCTTGGCGCTGCCCAGGGCCGCCAGCTTCGCATTGACCTGCGGGAGGACACCGCCGAGGGCTTCTCCGAAGGCATACAGGTCGCCGTCGTTGTTGATGAACACGGGCACGCCGAACTTCTCCTGGAGGAACGGTCCGAGGGCCACGCCGTCGCGGAACGACGGGAAGTTGGGCAGGTATCCGCCGATGATGCCGTTCGGATAGTCGGCCGGGCCGGGGAAGGCGAAGCTGATGGCCACGGGCTTCTCGCCCCCGAGGGTGTTCATCACGGACTCGAACCCGACGACCATCGTCTTCAGGCACAGGTCCAGGTCATTGGCATTGGCGGGCATCGTGATCGGCTCGCCCACGTACTCTTCGCCCTTCATTGCGCCGAACACCATGTTGGTGCCGCCGGCGTCCAGGGTAAGGACGATTCTGCTGTCGTTGGAATAATTTCCCATTCTATCAGTGTTTTGTTTGTTTCTTTTTCTATCAGATTTCTCGACTTCGCTCGAAATGACAGGTCAGCGACCCATTGTAAATTCAAGCGTTCCGCCCTTCACGATGTCCTTGTACTCGATGTAGGGGAGGTCGTAGGGCTGGCCGTTCAGTTTGACCCCGCGGATGTAGCGGTTCTCCTCGGAGAGGCCCTGGGCCGTGACGGTGAATTCACCGCCGGCGACCTTCACGACCGCCTTCTCGAAGTTCGGGGCGCCGAACCAGAAGCGCGGGCAGGCCGGTTCCACCTGGTAGAAGCCCAGGCTGGACAGGACGTACCAGGCGCTCATCTGCCCTACGTCCTCGTTGCCGGCGAGGCCTTCCACATCGTTGAAATACATTTCCTTGTAGACCTGGCGGATGCGGTCGGCGGCCTTGTCGGGCTCGCCCAGCATCGAATACAGGTACAGGGTGTGGTGCCCCGGCTCGTTGCCGTGCGCGTACTGGCCGATGAGGCCGGAGATGTCCGGGGAGGCGTTCTCGCCTTCCACGTGGTCCGGCGCCTCGAACAGGCCGTCCAGCTTCGCAAGCATCGCCTCGCGGGAGCCGAACAGGTCCTGGAGGCCCTGGACGTCCTGCGGGACGAGCCAGATGTACTGCCAGCCGGTGCCCTCGGTGTAGTCGGAGGTCTCGTGGCGGGAGTAGATCGGGTCGAAGGGCTCGGTGAAGGTGCCGTCGACCTTGCGGCCGCGCATGAACTGGAGCTCGGGATCCCAGAAATGGCGGTAGGAGTGGCTGCGGTCGCGGTAGACGGTGGCCGTGGCCTTGTCGCCTAGGAACTCGGCGGCGTTCGCCAGGGCGCCGTCCGCGACGGCGTATTCCATATCGTTGGCGACGGATTCGCGGTAGAGGTCGGCCGGGATGTAGCCGTATTCCATCCGCAGGTCCTGGCCGCGGTCGGGCGTGGTGGCCGTCTTGGTCATGGCCTCGATCATCTGCTCCTTGGTGAGGCCGGCCTGGAAGCCCTTGACGATGTTGTCGGCGAAGGCGATGAGGCCCGGATTGCCCACCATGCAGTCGGTCTCGTTGCCCATCAGGTGCCACACCGGCAGGTCGCCCTGCTGCTCGTAGATGTGGTAGAAGGTGGCGGTGATGTCGTTGCAGCGGTCCGCGTGGATGAGGGTCATCAGCGGCATCTGGGCGCGGTAGGTGTCCCACAGGGAGAAGGTGGTGTAGTTCTGGAAGTTGCCCTGGCGGACGACGTCGTCGGAACCGCGGTACTGGCCGTCCACGTCGTTATACACGGACGGGGCCACCATCGTGTGGTACATCGCGGTGTAGAAGACGGTCTTGGTGTCGGGGTCGCTGCAGGTGACGGCGACGCGGCCCAGTTCCTCGTTCCAGGCCTGCCGCGCGGCGGCCTTCGTGGCCTCGAAATCCCAGCCCGGGAGTTCCGCGGCCAGATTGGCCTTCGCGCCCTCGACGGAAACGGGGGAGAGGGCGACCTTCACGAGCACCTGGGCGCCTTCCTCGACCTGGCCCAGGTTGTAGTAACCGTAGACGGGCTTGCGGTCGCGGCCGCGCTCGCTGTCGTTGTTCGGGTTCTCCGCGACGGAGAATTCCACGGACGGGCGGGAGAACTCGGCCCAGAAGAAGATCTTCTGGTTTTTGGCCCATCCCGTCGAAAAGCGGTAGCCGCCGAGGGCCTTCACGTGGCCTTGCTCATCCTTGACGACCTCGAATCCGGCGTCGGTCACATCGTCCCAGCAGCCGCCGTTCTCCAGGTCGAAGACCAGGTTCGCGTTGTCCGTGGCCGGGAAGGTATAGCGGTGGAAGCCCACGCGGGCGGTGGCGGTCATTTCCGCCAGGATGCCGTAGCGCTCCAGGGGGACGCTGTAGTAGCCGGGTTCGCAGATTTCCTTCGTGCGGTCCGCATAGGACCAGGCGCCGGAGGCCGGGTCGTTCTCCGTGCCGCGGGCGGGCGCGGTGGGACCGGTCGTGGGCATCACCGTGATGTCGAACAGGTCGCCGATGCCGGTGCCGCTCAGGTGCGTATGGCTGAAGCCGATGACGGTCCGGTCGCTGTCGTGGTAGCCCGAGCACCAGTCCCAGCTCTGCGGGATGCTGGTCGGGCCCAGTTGCACCAGGCCGAAGGGCACGTTGGCGCCCACGAAAACGTGTCCGTGGCCGCCGGTCCCGATCTTGGGATTCACATAGGTGGCGTAGTCTTCGGAAGGAGTGGCCGTGGTGCAGGCGACGAGGGCGGCTGCAGCGGCGGCGAAAAGAAGTTTGTGGAATTTCATGTCCATGCGGTTAAATCGTGTAAATTTACGAAAAACCGCGAAGCTTTACAACTATCTGGGCAGGGTAAGCATCAGCAGGACCACCGGGAGATAGTCGTGCAGGGATTTACGGAGTTGAGCCAGCGCGTTTTGGATTTCCCGCGTGACGGTCCGCACGGGAATCCCCAGGGATTCGGCAATCTCCTTGTAGGTCTTTCCTTCCACCCGGGAGGCGTTGAAGATGGCGGCAGTCCTGGCGGGCATCTTCGCGAGTTCCCGTTCGAAAATGGCGATGATTTCGTCCTGGAACAACTTCTGGGTGAGTTCGTCATTCTGCAGGACCCGGACCTGTGCGTCCCGGCAGGCCTGCTGGTAGATGTTGCGGCAGCGCCGTTCGTTGCTTTCCCGGCTGCGCAGGGCATCAAGGCACTTATGCTTGACGATGCCGAGGATATAGGCGGGCAGATTGTTCGCCAGGGGAGCGTCCTCCCGTCCGTTCCAGAATGCCATGAAACTCTCGGATACGATGTCCTCCGCTTCCTGCCGGTCCTGCAGGTAGGAGAAGGCAATGTCCATGAACTGCCGGCTGTACTTTCCGTACAATGCAGTGAATTCCGGAAGCGATATGACGGGCGTTTCCATAGTTGGTTTAGGGATTGCAAAGATACGCTTTCTCCTGGAAAAAAGAAAGCCCGGTCCGACCGGGCTTCAAAAAGGGAAGAAAGGAGATTATTCGACGGAAATACCGCCTTCCACCTCTTTCCAGGAGATGTTGGAATTGGCCGTGATGTCATTGCCGTTGCCGGAATGGTCCTGAATTGTCCGTCCGGTGCCTTCGTCGAATTTCCAGTAGGCGAGGAGGCTGTTGTCGGATCCCTTATAACCGTACATGTTGGCCTTGATGTCGGAGGCGGAACGCGCCGTGTTCCAGACCCTCATTTCGGCGATGTCTCCGCAGAAGGAGCGGTTGTTGTCGTAAGACTTGCCGATGAAGCACTCCCGGGAAAGGTCTGCAGCCCGATTGGCAAAGCCGCTGCCGGTGGCGACCAGTTCGCCATTGACGTAGTATTCGACGTTCTTGGAGGACTTGCTGTCGTATACGACGGCGACATGATACCATTTATTGGCGTCGAAGCGGACGTTCGGGGTGTTGTTCCCGTGGTTGGTTGCGAGCTGGAGCTGGTTCTGGCCGATGCCGACGTCGCCGATACGCAGCAGCCACTTTCCTTCGATGCCGAAGATGGTGTTGACGGAGTTGTTCTGGTCGGTGACCCATTTGTCAGCCCGCATGAGCCATTCCACGGTGACCATTTCCAGGTTGGAGACGCTGCTCTTCCAGTTCACCGGGAAGAAGTTGTTGTTGATGTTGGCAACGTTCGTAGAGGCGTTTCCGGTCACAGTGACGGTCGCCTTCGCCTCGAAGCCGCCGCCTTTTACCGTGATCGTGGCGGTCCCTTCCTTCTTTCCGGTTACGGTTCCGTTCTGGTCCACCGTAGCGATGTCCTCGTCGGAACTTTCCCAAGAGAAGGTGACCTCGTCGGTGGCATCCGTCGGATTCTTCGCCGCGGTCAGCTTGACGGTTTCGCCGCCCATCACCCGTGCGGAAGCAGGGGAGACGGTGATACCCAGCAATTTGGCTGCCACGGTAATCTGGCAGGAGGCAGAGGCGTCACCGGCTTTCACCGTGACGGTGGCGATGCCGCCGGCGATGCCGGTCACGGTCGCTTTGGCTTCATCTTCCGGATCCGGAGAAACCCTTACGGCCGGGTCGGAGGAGGTCCAGCTGATCGTATACGGGACGTTGATGTCGTCGGGACTTACCTTCACGCTGAGCGTGCTGGTTTCACCTTTCCCCAGTTCCATCTCGGTCTTGTCCAGGGTAAGAGTGGTGACGGCGGACCACACTTTCACGGTGCATTCGCGGGTGAAAGAGGCGGATTTGGCAGT
>CAMNGM010000041.1 GCA_946538425.1 uncultured Bacteroidales bacterium
TTGAGAATACACGCAAAGACACTATCTTTGTGGACGTCAAGACCGCATACTTGTCGCATAGGCACTTAAAAATATTGGGACACCAAGCCCGTTAAACAATGATAATCGTTGCGGCGCGCCGGGAGGCGACGACCGCTTGCCTACAAAGATAAGATAGCGGTCTTGATTTTTATGCAACTGGCCTAAAATCGCCAGATTTTATGTAAATTTACCTCGACCAAACAGAACCAGTTACCGATGAATACCAAAGCACCCTTCAACGAAGTCGCCGGCCGCAAGAATTTCGGACCGGCCCATGCCTTGATGACAACGCCCCAGCCCTGCGTGATGATCGCCACGTGGGACAAGGACCACACCCCCGACGTGATGATGGCCGCCTGGGCGGGCCAATACGACCACAACCAGATCGTGGTCAGCATGTCTAAGCACAAGACCACCGAGAACCTCGAACTCACCGGCGCCTTCACGGTCAGCTTCGCCGATGTCCGCACCGTCGCGGAATCCGACTACCTGGGCATCGTGAGCGGCACCAAGGTCCCGGACAAGGTGGCGAAGGTCGGATTCTCGGTCTCTCCCAGCCCGAATGTGGACGCGCCCATCATCGACCAGTACCCCCTGACCCTGGAGTGCAAGGTCGTCAGCTGGCAGGACGGCATTCTCGTGGGCGAAGTCGTGAACATGAGCGCCGACGAATGCATCCTCACCGACGGCAAGGTCGACCTGGGCAAGCTCCAGCCCATCGTCTTCGACGCGGCGGCCCTCACCTACCGCGCCCTCGGCGAGGTCGTCGGCCAGGCCTGGGGTTCCGGAAAGAAGTTCCAAGAGTAACCGCCAAGGCATGATCAACCCTGTCTACTCCCCCGCTCCCGACCGCTACGAGCGCGGCATCCGCTACCGCCGGAGCGGTCGCAGCGGCGTCCTCCTGCCCGAAATCTCCCTGGGCTTCTGGCACAATTTCGGCGACGTGAACCCGCTGGCGAACTCCCTGGAGATGGCCCATTACGCCTTCGACCACGGGATCGTCCATTTCGACCTGGCCAACAACTACGGCCCCTCCTACGGCTCCGCCGAGGAGACTTTCGGGCAGATCATGAAGAAATCGTTCATTCCCTTCCGGGACGAGCTGTTCATCTCCTCCAAGGCTGGCTACGACATGTGGCCCGGACCCTATGGCGAATGGGGCTCCCGCAAATACCTGATGGCGAGCCTGGACCAGAGCCTCAAGCGGATGAACCTCGACTATGTGGACCTGTTCTACTCCCACCGGTTAGATCCCAAGACGCCGCTGGAGGAGACGATGCAGGCCCTCGTGGACATCGTGCGGGCCGGCAAGGCGCTGTATGCGGGCATCTCCAACTATCCGCCGGAGGCCGCCGCCTTCGCCTACAGGTACCTCAAGGAGAGGGATGTCCCCTGCCTGATCTACCAGGGGCGTTACAATATGCTCAACCGAGAACCGGAGCAAAGCGGCCTCCTGGACCAGGCGAAGGAGAACGGCGTGGGCTTCATCGCCTTCTCTCCGCTGGCGCAGGGCCTCCTGACCGGGCGCTACCTGGAAGGGATCCCGGCCGATTCCCGGATGGCGAAAGAAAAGTTCCTCAAGTCCTCGGTCCTCACGCTCGAGATGCGCGCGAAACTCGTGAAACTGAACGGGATCGCCGCCCGGCGCGGGCAGACGCTGGCCGAAATGGCCCTTGCCTGGTGCCTCAAGGACGACCGGGTCACCAGCGTCATCGTCGGCGCAAGCCGCGTCTCCCAGCTGGAAGACGACTTCAAAGCCCTGGAGAACACCACCTTCAGCCCCGAAGAACTCGCGGAAATCGACGCGGCCGTCCGGTAAGTCCGGCTATTGCAGTTTCGAATAGATTTCGTCGGTCACAGCCTCCAACCACTCGTTGGAGGCTCCTTCCTGTACGTCCTTGTGGTACGTCAGATGCTGGAACCAGGAGTCTTTGGCGGCACCGTGCCAATGCTTGACTTCGGCGGGAATGGCGATGATGGTGCCGGGCGTCATCGGCACGGCTTCCTTGCCCCATTCTTGATACCAGCCGCGGCCGGCCACGCAGATCAGCACCTGCACCTGCTTGTGGTGGATGTGCCAGTTGTTGCGGCAGCCGGGCTCGAAGGTGACGTTGGCGATGCCGCCTTCCATCGGCGCCAGATAGCTGTTCCCGACGAAATACTGGGCATACGCGGAATTGGGTTCGCCCTGGGGCCAGACGGAGAAATCGACCGGCTGCACGGGCGTATGCGAACCGCCGAGGACGGAAGCCAACGCGCCACGGAGCCGTTCGGCCTCAGCGAGACCCACTTTCTCCTCCAGGAACGCCGGGAGGGCGCGGAGTTCATCGTCCGAAACGCCCATATTCCGGGCGCCGGAGACGTGCGCCACCAGCTGCGGCTCGCAGCCGGGCAGGGCCGAGATGGCGCCGACCGTGACGATCTCGCGTTCGGCGAAAGTCAGATTGTTGCGGGCGAAGATGTCGCCGAACAGGTGCGCTTTCAGGTAGAAGTCGGTCTGTGGCGCGAAAGCATAATTGAACGGCTGGCCACCCACAAGCCGTGTCTGGACTTCCGTCCCCTGCTTCAGCGCATCGTAATCCTCCGGGAGCGGATCCGCCTCGCGTCCTTCATCCACGCGGAGTCCCGCCTCCTTGCGCTCCTGGATAACCTGCTGCAGGGCGCCCAGCGCGTTCAGCGAACGCGGGAAGCCCGTGTAGGCGTACAGGTGCGAAAGCGCTTCCTTCGCTTCGCTCACGGTCAGTCCCTGACCGAGTCCTTCGTTCAGGGCCGCTTTCAGCCCTTCGATATTTCCTTTCGCCTCGTTGGCGGCGATGGCCACGAGGGCCTGTTGTTTCGGTGTCAGTGTCATTTCTTTCTGTGCATAAAGGGAAACGGATGCGGTCAGCAGCGCGCCCAGCATCCAAATTCTGGTCTTATTCATCATTATCGGGCCCTTTTAACGAATTCCGCCATCACCAGCGGATGGGTGTCGATCAGTTTGAGGGAACGGACCATTTCGGCCGTGCCCTCCTTGTATTTGCGGAAATGGTCGGTCCGGATGTGGGCCTGGTAGGCAGGCTGGTCGGCATAGACCTCCAGGATGTACACCTTGCAGGGATCGGCTTTGTCCTGCATCGAGAACAGCGCGATGACGCCCGGTTCCGTCGCCATCGACACGCGTCCGACCTCGGCGGCGTAATCCAGATACGCTTCCAGTTTCTCCGGAACCACCTCGATTTCCGCCAGCCGGACCAGTTTCTCGCCATACTCCCGCACGGGGAGCTCGGCGCCGAAGAGCCGGCGGGCATTGTCCGTGAGGACGGCCTGCGGGTCCAGGCCCAGCGCCGGGAGACGCTGCTGCAGGGAGTTCTTGGCCGCGGCCAGCGCCGGAGCGGCGACATAGGGATAGTCGGAGCCGTAGAGCAGGTGGTCGGCGGTCGTGATGGTCAGCAGGGAGCGGATGGCGTCATCCGTCGCTGCGCCGGCCAGGTCGAAATACAGGCGGGCGATGTTGGCGTCCACATCCACCTGTTCCATATATCCCTGCCCGACCATCACGGGCAGGAGCCCCTTGAAGCGCGGAAGCGCGTTCGGCAGGAAAGAGCCGCAATGCGGGACCACGACCTTGAGGTCGGGATACCGGACCAACACGTCGTGGGCGACCATATTCAGGATGGTCCGCGTCGTTTCGGCCAGATACTCGTAGGAAGCGAGCGGCACCTCGGCGACGAGCCGGTCGTTCACGGCCGACGGTTTGTGCGGATGGGTGATGACGACGGCCTTGCGCGCGTTCAGCACCTCCATCAGCGGTTCCAACTCCGGGTCGCCCAGGTATTGGCCGTAACTGTTGGTGGCCAGTTTCACGCCGTCCGCCTGCAGGACGTCCAGCGCATAGACCGCTTCCTCCACCGCCCTTTCCACGTCCGGCAGCGGAAGGGCGGCGCAGAAGAGGAACCGCCCGGGATACCGGGCCTTGAGCGACGCGCATTCCTCATTATACTTGCGGCAGAACGCCGCCGATTCAGCCCCGTCCCCGAACCAGGGTTGCGGGGCCGGCATCGTCAGGACGGCCGTCCCGATCCCCGCCTGGTCCATAAAGGCGAGATGGTCTTCCACGTTCCAACCCGGGATCGGAAATCCCTCGTCCATCTCGGCCCGATGGGCCTTGACAAAATCCATATAGGACGCCGGAATGGCGTGGCTGTGCACGTCGATCTGCGCCCACAGCCCGGTAGCGGTCAATGACATCACCATCAAAGTTGCAATCCGCTTCGTATTCATCCGGGAGACTATAAGGACAAAGTGACGGTAATTCTCCCTTCTCCGGCCTTCAGGAAGGACTTCAATTCGTCCAAAGTCCCGTATTCCATCCTGCCGATACGGGTGTAACTCCAGGAATTGGTGCCATAGAACAGGACGATCTGGTTGCCGCTGTACAGGATCACATCGCCGGGTTTCGTGGAGATCTGGGAATTGCTCGTGGGAAGCGAGCGTCCGAGGGCGCCCACCTTTTCGAAGCCGCCGTAATCGTCGGCTTCATAGGTGACGGACGCCTCGCGAAGGGCCTCGACAAGGGCTCTCGTAGCGGCGTTGTCTTCGATTTTCACCGGGAGGGACTTCCCGGAAACCGTAATCTTGATTTCGGTAGGCATAGGTGTTTGGTCATTTCCATTTTGGCCGTCAAGACCGGCCGGTTTCTCCCGGGGCGGATCGGTGACGGTCACCACCGGATCCGGATCCTTGGTGCAAGACAGCAGCGCCAGGAGGCCGACCAGAATCGCGCGGTACATACTACTTCAGGTTCTCTTTGAAGAAAGACTCCATCTTGTCGTAAGGGATCACGCCGGCCACGTCGTCGTACAGGTCCACGTGGGTGGCGCCGGGGATGATCATCAGCTCCTTGTTGCCGCCTCGCAGCAGGCTGTAGGCATACTCGCTGAAATAGCGGCTGTGGGCCTTCTCGCCGTGGATGAGGAGGACGGGATTCTCAATCTCGCCGGCCCAGGCCAGCAGGGGCTGGTTCAGGAAGCTCTGGCAGCCGATGACGTTCCAGCCGTCGTTGGAGTTGCCGCTGCGCTTGTGGTAGCCGCGGGGAGTCTTGTAATAGGCGTGGTAGTCCTTGACGAACCAGGGGGCGTCGTCCGGGAGCGGGTCGACGACGCCGCCGGCGCGCTCGTACGTCCCGGAAGCAAAGTCCTTCGTGCGCTGGGCGGCCAGGGCCTTGCGCTTTTCCATCCGCTGGGCGGGCGTGTCCTCGCTGGCGAAGTAGCCTTCGACATTGACCTTGCTCATATCGTACATCGTGGAAGCGACGGTGGCCTTGATGCGCGGGTCGAGGGCCGCGGCGTTGACGGCCATTCCGCCGAAACCGCAGATGCCGATGATGCCGATGCGCTCCGGGTCGACCAGCTCGCAATTGGACAGGAAGTCCACGGCGGCGAGGAAATCCTCCGTGTTGATGTCCGGGGAGGCCATCCGGCGGGGCTCGCCACCGGATTCACCGGTGAAGGAAGGGTCGAAGGCGAGGGTCACGAAGCCCCTCTCGGCCATATGCTGCGCGTACAGGCCGCTCGACTGTTCCTTCACGGCGCCGAAAGGACCGGAAACCGCGATGGCGGGAAGAGACGCCCGGTCGCGGCCGGGCGTGACGGCCGCGTCATTCCCGGCCTGACCGGGAATCTCCTTCGGCACATACATATCGGCCGCCAGCTCGATGCCGTAGCGGTTGTGGAAGGTAACTTTGCAGTGATCGACCAGTTCGGATTTCGGGAAGGTCTTGTCCCATTCCTGGGTAAGGGTGAGTGTGCTCATAGTATCGTTTGTATTCGGTTGGCAAGCGACCAGCAGCAAGGCTGCGAGGGAAAAGGAGAGAAACTGTTTCATCTTCATTTCTTTTTTGCAAAGGTACGGAGCAGGCGGGAGTTTTTCGTACCGATTTTTGTCCGATTTCTACCAATATCGCAGATAATTGGATTATTCTTACGAAATTTCTACCTTTACAGGCGATATGAAGAACACCCTGTCCCTCTCCGATCCCAATGTCTACGCCCGCTTCCTGGGCGCCCCCGTCCTGCATCCGCTGGTGACGGTCATCCACTATGACGAAGTGTCCCCCATCCGCTCGAGCCTGAACCGGTACGGCGTGTACGGACTCTTCATCCAGCGGAACTTTCCCAAGAACCTCACCTATGGGATGAAGATGTTCGATGCCCCCGACGGCTCCATCATCGCCGTCGAACCCGGGCAGATCGGCGGGAAGGAAGACAACGGCGAAAGGATCCGGATCAGCGGCTGGGCCTTCCTGTTCTCACCGGAAATCCTGCACGGGACGGACCTGGAAGACCGGATGAAAGAGTATCACTTCTTTTCCTATTTTGCCACGGAGAGCCTGAAAATGGAGCCGGCGGAGTGGGGGCGGATCACGCAGCTGCTCGTGCAGCTCAGGCACGAATTGGAGGAGAACGACGACTCCCCCGCGCTCCGGACCGTCATCCTCGGGTATATCCGGCTCATCCTCGAATACTGCCAGCGGATCTACCTGCGTCAGCTTTCCGGCGAGGACGAAGCTTCGTCGGACCTGCTCAAGCGTTTCCATCAGCTGCTGCGCGATTACTACCTGGACGGCCGGCAGATGGACCTGGGCGTCCCGACCGTGCAGTACTGCGCCTCCGAACTGGCCTATTCGGCCCGATATCTGGGAGACGTCATCCACAAGGCCACCGGCGGAACCGCCATCGGCTATATCCATTCTTTCGTCACCGACCAGGGGAAGAACCTCCTGATGAACGGGCACAATGTGAACGAAACCGCCCACCTGCTGGGCTTCGAGTTCCCGCACCATTTCACCCGCCTGTTCAAGCGGGTGACCGGAGTCACGCCGTCGGAGTTTCTGCGGAAATAATTTGTCATTTTTCGATATATCGTTTGCGATATAAAAAGAAAGTCGTAAATTTGCATCGTGAACGATATAACTAACGACAAAATACAGAAAGCTATGGCAAAGATCTATGATTTCAAGACCCGCGGAAACAAGGGCGCCGAGGTGGACTTCGCGCAGTTCGAAGGCAAAGTCCTGATGATCGTCAACACCGCTTCCAAGTGCGGTTTCACCCCCCAGTACGACGGCCTGGAGGCCCTGTACCAGAAGTACAAGGACCAGGGGTTCGTGATCGTCGGCTTCCCCTGCGACCAGTTCGCCGGCCAGGAGCCCGGCTCCAATGAGGAGATCGCCGAGTTCTGCCGCCTGAACCACGGCGTCACCTTCCCGCTGATGGCCAAGACCGATGTCAACGGCGCCCAGGCCGAGCCCATCTTCGAGTACCTGAAGGCCCAGGCCCCGACCGAGGAGTACAACGGCATCAAGGGCAAGGCGACCCGTATGATGCTCAAAGGGCTCAGCAAGAGCGTGGAAAAGGACAGCGACATCCTGTGGAACTTCACCAAGTTCCTGGTGAACCGCGACGGCACCGTCATCAAGCGTTACGCGCCCGTCACGACACCGGAAGACATCGAGAAAGACATCCAGGGAATGTTATGATCCAAGAGGAATTCAAGCTGGACAACCAGCTTTGTTTCCGGCTCTACACCGCTTCGCGCCTTCTCACACAGGCCTATCATCCGCTGCTCTCGGAGCACGGACTGACCTATCCGCAGTACCTCGTGCTGCTGGTCCTGTGGGAGAAGGACGCCCAGCCGGTGAACGACATCTCCAAGCGGCTGCTCCTGGAAACGAACACGGTCACTCCCCTGCTCCAGCGGATGGAAAAGGAAGGCATCCTGGTCCGCCGGAAAGGCGAAAAGGATGCCCGTCAGATGATCGTCTCCCTGACCGCCAAGGGCAGGAATCTTCAGAAAAAGCTGGCCGAGGTCCCCTTCATCGTGGGCCGTTCCGTCCTTTGTGACAGCGTGACGCCCGAAACCACGCCGGAACTCTTCCGGATGCTGGACGACATCATCGGCAAACTCAGCGCTCCGTCAACGCTTTCCTAAGCAGGAAATATGCGAATCCGGCGCCTCCATCACATTCCAGGAAAGGACGGCGCCGTCAAAGCCGCAATCCTTGAAATGGTCATCATAGATGGCGATCACGTTCGCGACCGTCTCCGGACGCGTGGGGCAGTTGAAGCGGAAACCTTCGCCGGCCGCCAGAAGCAGCAGGCCGACCACGAAATAAAGGATGCTTCTCATAATGAATAAGGTTTCGCATCTGCGGTGACGCCCCGGCGCCTGTTCGGCTTCGGGGCCATTTCAAATTCCAGCGTCCCGCCTTCCAGCAGTTCGCCGTGCGTGAGGAAAAGCCGGTCCACCGGCTTCCCGTCCAGCTTCACGGACTTGACGTAGCGGTTCCGGGCGCTGAGCCCCTTCGCCTTCATCTCCAGGGTGCGGCCGTTTTCAAGCGCGACCTTCGCATACGGGATGCACGGTGCCCCCAGCACATACTGGTCGGTGCCCGGACAGACCGGGTAGAAACCGAGGACGGTGAAAACGTACCACGCGCTCATCTGCCCGCAGTCGTCGTTCCCGCCCAGGCCCCGGATTTCCGGATGGTAGAAGCGGTCCACGATCTCCCGGACCCAATACTGCGTCTTCCAGGGCTCGGAGGTCCAGGCGTACAGGTACGGGATGTGGTGGCTGGGCTCGTTTCCGTGGACATAACCGCCCAGGAGGCAGTCGGCCGTGATGTCCTCGTTGTCGGCATAGCAGTATTCCGGAAGGTCGCTCCCGAAGAGTTCGTCCAGGTTCGCGACGAACCGCTTGTCCCCGCCCATCAGCGCCATCAGGCCGGACACGTCCTGGGGCGCGTGGAAGGAATAGTTCAGGGAGTTTCCCTCGATGAAGCCCTGGCCGACCGTCTGCCTGGTGTCGAAAGGCTCCTTGAACGAGCCGTCGGCATACCGGGGCCGCGCGAGGCCCAGCGCGGGATCGAAGACGTTCCTGTAATAGCCGGCGCGGACGCGGTACCTTTCCGCGACCTGCTCATTCCCGAGTTGTTCGGCGGCCGCGGCGATGGCCCAGTCGTCATAGGCATACTCCAGCGTGTTGCTGGCGGCGGTGGACGCCTGCTCCAGCGGGACGTAGCCCAGCCGGATGTACTCCCCCAACCCGCCGTACCACGGGACCGACGAGGTGGAAACCATCGCTTCCAACGCCTCTTTCCCATCGACCTTCAGTCCCTTGGCAATGGCGTCGGAGAGGACGGAGACGCTGTGGTAGCCGGTCATGCACCAGTTCTCGTTGGCCATATGGCTCCAGATGGGCAGCATGTGGTGGGCGCTTTGCTCATAGTGCCTGAGCATCGAGGCGACCATATCCTCCGCCCGCCGGGGCTTGAGCAGCGCCAGGAGCGGATGCTCGGCCCGGTACGTATCCCAGAGCGAGAACACAGTATAGTTCGTAAAGCCATCGGCCTGATGCAGTTCGTGGTCCAGGCCGCGGTAGAGGCCGTCCACGTCCATATACACCGAGGGATTGATCATCGTATGGTACAGGGAGGTATAGAACATCGTCTTTTCCGCCTCGGTCCCGTCGATGTCGATGCAGGAGAGTTCCCGCTCCCAGGCCTGCTCCGCCTGCGCGCGCAGCGTGTCGAAGGATTTGTCTTCCGCCTCCGCCCGGAGGTTTTTCAAGGCGCCGGTGGTTCCCGTCGCGGAAAGGGCGACCTTGACGGTCAATTCCGGGGCGTCGGCCGTATCGAACTGGAACCAGGCCACGAGTTTGCGGCCCGCCATTTCCGGGAAATCGACATACTGCGGGAACTTGCCGTAGCCGCCCTGGTAGCGCACGGGCGCAAGGTCCTTCCAGCCGTAATCCAGCACCGGCCGCGAGAACTCCATCGCGAAATAGGTATAGTTCGTCCGGGCCCACCCGTTCGTGATGCGGTATCCCGTGACGAGCGTCGGGCTTTCCACGCGGACCTCCGCCCACAGGGTCTTGCCGTCGTAGTTGTAGATGCCGTGGTCCAGGTCCAGGACGATGTGCCCCTCTTCCCCTTTTGGATAGGTGTACCGATGGACGCCCACGCGCGGGGTCGCGGTCAATTCCACCCGGATGCCGGAATCCGCCAGCGTGACCTCGTAGTGGCCCGCGCCCGCCGACTCCGTGTCGTGGCTGAAACGCTGCCGGTAGCCGGAATCGGGGTCCTGCGCCGTCCCAGGCACGAATTGGACATCGCCCGTACCGGGCATCAGGAGGATGTCGCCGAGGTCGGAATGGCCGGTGCCGCTGAAGTGCGTGTGGCTGAAGCCCACGATGGTGCTGTCGCCCCACTGGTAGCCGGCGCAGTACTCATACGTGCGCGGCTGGTACACGCCCCCGATGTTGTGCGGGACCGCGTCCGTGTCGGGCGAAAGCTGCACGCCCCCGAAGGGGACGCAGGCGCCCGGGAAGGTATGGCCCATCCCGGCCGTGCCGATGAAAGGGTCCACGTAGCGCGCCCGCTGCGCGAAAAGGCCGGTCGTGGCGGCCAGGGCCCATAGAATTGTCAGAATCCGTTTCATACCGTTTCAAAGTTACGCAAAAAATCTTAACTTAGCGGAAATAACGCAACTACAAAAACTCCGATATGAAACGCATCCTCTCTTCCCTCGCCATCCTGGCGCTTGCCGGCGTTTCCGCCCAGGCGCAGGACGCCTTCCGCGTCCGGGTGGAACAGCCGCAGCACGGCAAGGTCACCGTCACCCCCGCCATCCCCGAAAACGGAATGGTCCCGGCCGGCACCGTCCTGAAAGTGAAGGTCGACGTCACCGACCCGGGCTGGGCCTTCGACAGCGGCTATGAGCTCTCCGTCTCCGGCGGCGTGTTCTATCCCACCTACAAGGAATCGATGGTCCCCGAATTCACCGTCAAGGTGGACCACAACATCATGAGCCTCGGCGCCTCCATCATCGAGGCGGAGCGCCTGCAAGGCTACAAGACCATCCAGGACGTCGTCTATGCGCAGCCGGGCGTCAAGCCCCTGAAGTATGACGTCTTCATTCCCGACGGGGCGAAGAAACTCCCCTGCGTGGTGATCATCCACGGCGGCGGCTGGTCCTCCAACACCGAGGACATCATGCGCGGCCTCGCCCGCGAGCTCATCAAGGGCGGCAAATATGTCGTCGCGAGCATCGACTACCGCTGGCTGAACCACGGCGACGGCGACAAGGAGCCCGTCCGGATGCACCAGCTCATCGAGGACTGCTACGGCGCCATCCTGCACATCCAGGAGCACGCGGCCGAATACGGCGTCAATCCCAGGAAGATCGCCGTCACGGGCGACAGCGCCGGTGGCCACCTCTCCGCCTGTATGATCGATATGGTCGAGCGCATCGGCGACGGCGGTTTCGGCACCCAGAAGGGCGTCTACCAGTACCTTCCGACCTATTTGCCCAAGGGCTGGACCGCCGCGAAGGCGAAGAAGAGCCTCCGCGCCATCCGGGTAGCGGCCCCGAGCTACGGCGTCTTCGACCTCGGCACCCTCGTCCGTTTCGCCGAGAATTACGAGCCGATGGGCCTCGTCGCCATCACCCCGGACTGCAACGTCCCGCACGCGGACATCCGCGAAGTGCCGCAGTATATGGCGCTCGGCACCCTGGACCGCACCGTCGGCCGCAAGCCGATGGAGGAATACCTCCTCCGCCTGAAAGGCAAGAACCAGAATGCCGTGCTGGACATCGTGGACGGCGCCAGCCACGCGTTCTTCGACTGGAAACCCGACCAGCGCACCAAGGACACCTTCGCCAAGTACGGTGTCCCCTACGCCGCCAAGATGCGGCAGTTCTTCGACGAAGTTTTCTATTGATATCCTCAGCGATGAAAAGGCTTGTCCTGCTCCTTTCCGCCGCCCTGCTCCTCGCGCAGGGCCAGGCATCGGCCCAGTTCCCGGGCATGCCCCGGGTGAACCGGGATTCCCTCAACGCGCTCACGAACGCGGACCACGCGCAGATGCTCCGCCAGCTGGGCCTCACGGGCGTGCGCCCCGGCCGCGACGCCTATACGGACGACCCGAACCGCGCCCCCAACTATGACGAGATGAAGGCCAATCCCTGGATCTACTATCCCGACCCGCTGGTCACCTTCGACGGCCGCAAGGTGAAGAATGCGAAGATGTGGCGGAATGTCCGGCGGCCGGAACTCGTGAAGGTGTTCGAAGACGAAGTCTACGGCCGCGTTCCCGAGAACGTGCCCGCCATCAAGTGGGAAGTCGTGAAGGAGGAAAAGGTCGATATGGAAGGCATCCCGTGCATCCAGCGCGACCTCGCCGGCGTGGCGGACAATTCCGCCTGCCCGTCCATCGAGGTCCGCATCCAGGCCCAGGTGACCTGGCCGGAGGCCGCGAAGGGACCGGTTCCCGTCATTTTGGAATTCGGTTTCATCATGCCCGCCGGGATGAGCTTCAACTTCCCGGGCGGAAACAACCGGCCCCGGGCCAAGTCCTGGCAGCAGCAGGTCGTCGAGCGGGGCTGGGCCGCGGCGGTCATCGTCACGGGCAGCATCCAGGCCGACGGCGGCCACGGGCTTCGCCAAGGCATCGTCGGCCTCACGAACAAGGGCGATTACCGCAAGCCCACGGACTGGGGCGCCCTGCGCGCCTGGGCCTGGGGCGCCTCCAAGCTGGTGGATTACTTCGAGACCACCCCCGAGTTCGACGCCACCAAGGTGGCCATCGAAGGCGTTTCCCGCAATGGCAAGGCGGCCCTCGTGACGATGGCGTTCGACGAGCGTTTCGCGGCGGCCCTCGTGGCCTCGGCCGGTGAAGGCGGCTCCTCGCCCTGGCGCCGTAACTGCGGCGAAAGCCTGGGCAACCTCGCCGATGCCGGCGAATATCACTGGATGTGCGGCAACTTCATCAAGTACGGCGCCGATCCGCTCAACGAGAACGACCTCCCCATCGACCAGCACGAACTCATCGCCCTGTGCGCCCCGCGCCCCTGCTTCATCTCCAGCGGCACCTGGGATGCGGACAAGTGGCAGGACCTCATCGGCATGTTCATGGCCACCGTCAAGGCCACGCCCGTGTATGAGCTCCTGGGCGAAAAGGGTATGGATACGGACCTGTATCCCGGCACGAACGTGGGCATCATCAAGGGCAAACTGGCCTTCCGCCAGCACGACGGCGGCCACGAGTCCGGCCCCAACTGGCCCTATTTCCTCGATTTCTTCGACAAGTACGTCGTCAAGAAATAGGACGACGCTAAATCATTTGACATCCAGCTCGGCAGCGATTTCCCTCAGGGATTCCTGCCGAGCTGCTTTATGGACATTCCGGCGCCCGCCGCGGAGCCGCGAGCTCTTCTCCTCCGCCCATCCGAACCGGTCCCGGGGAAACAGGACGGCGGCATTCTTCATCCGCGTCCGGAGCACCTTCCGCAGTCCCTTCGCTCTCGTTCCGTCCGGATGCCTGGACAACTCGAAGTCCTCCAGCCCCTTCCGGGTGTCGTGCTTGGTATGATAGGCTTTTCCCACAGGACAGACCGCCTACCGGTATCGGCGGAAGGTATAGGTAGTCCGGCCCCCGATGGAATCTTTCCGGATAACCAGTTTCCTGCGGGTCATTTCCAGGACTTGGTAGGTCCCGGACAGACGCATTTCATAGCGGAGACCCTGGGTGAGCCAGAGCGTCTTGGTGAAACTGATCTGCTTCCGGGAAGCGTTGTAAGAGAACTGGGCGCCGTCGACATCCACATCCTTGAGGTCGAACTGGGTGAAACTCCCCTTCTTGGCCAGGGCGATCCGGGGCTCGCTCAAAGAAAGATAGAAATGGACACCGGAATAATCGACCTGGTTCTTGGACTCCAGCGCCCATACGCCGTAAATGGATCCCGTCAGGTCTCCGGTATGACGGATTCTGGCACCCCCACAGGATGTCAACAGGGTCAGGCAGGCGAGAAGCGCCGCAAATAACATCTTCTTCATAGCAATACAAAGATATCCAACAATTTCCAATAATCCTACGGCCTTCCGCAGCGGATGATGCAGGGAACGGTGCGAAGTGAACCCGCCCTGCTTCGATTTCATCCATTCCGTTCGTGAATGGACGAATGGGTTACTTGATCGATCCGGCGACGATGTTGGAGACGAGGGCCCGGAGGCGCGAGACGGATCCGTCGTCGGCGGGGTGGACGCGGTTGGTGAGAAGGACGATGGCCGTGTGGGTTTCCAGGTCGATGACCAGAGATGTGCCGGTGTAGCCGGTGTGCATCAAGGTTGTCTCGGGGTTGAACAGGTCGCCCCGGAGGCCGCTGTGCTCGCTCTTCACATCCCAACCGAGGGCACGGCCCACGCTGGAGGCGTTTTCCGGCGGGATGGTGGTCATCAGGCGGACAGCGGCGCGGCTCAAGATGCGCGTATCCACCCCGGGAAAACCGAGTTTCTTGTCCTGGAGGGCTCTCCCCTGATTCATGATCATCATACAGATCCGGGAAAGGTCCACGGCATCGGAGAAGACGCCGGCGTTGCCGGAGTTGCCTCCGTTCGCGAGCCGGGCGAGCGGGTCGTGGACGGCGCCCTTCAGGACAGAACCGTCGCTTTGCACCTCGGTCGGTGCAACGAGGGGAAGCAGGTCCAGATGACGGGACGGCGTGCGAAAGTCATCCCGCAACGGGAAATAGCAGGTGTGTTTGAGGCCGAGCGGAACGAAGACGTGCGACTCGGTGTAGTCGCAGAGACGCTCCCCCGTCACGGTCTCGAGGATGTGCTGTAAGGTAATGAAATTCAAGCAGCTATATAGGAAATCGCTCCCGGGCCGGAAATGCCGCTCCACCTCGGTGGAGATGACGTTCACCAGCGCATCGGGCCTGTTGGTTCCGAAGCGTTCCACGAACAGGTCGGCATCGTAATAGGCGGACAATCCGGAGGAATGCGTCAGCAGGTCCCGCAGGATGATATCGACCTCCTCCCCTGTTTCAGGATCCTTCCACGGCTTGAAACCGGGAATGTAGCGCTTCACAGGGTCGGTCAGGCGCACGGTGCCTCCCTCGACCAATTGCATGAACGAGAGCGTGGTTCCTACGCACTTGCTCAGCGAGGCCAGGTCGAACATCGTTTCCACGGTCATCGGCACGGTATCCGGAACGACAGACTTGTTCCCGTACGCCTTCAGGTACACGATGTCATTCCTGCGCACGACGGCCAACACCGCGCCCGGGATGTCCCCCCCGTCGATAGCATCGTCAACGACCGCGTCCACCCGGGCAAGCCGCTCTGGGTCCATCCCGTGGTCCTCCGGCTTCGCCACCTTGACCTGCGCGCAAAGCCCAGTCGCAACCAGCAGCAACAGCAAGAGCAAGCAATACTTCCTCATATTCAAACTACTTCTGTACGAAGATAATCATTTTCTCACAACAAGCATCCACAACGATTCGGTTTTCTCCTTTCTTCTTCCTCTGTACAAGTCTCGCTTGTACAGTCAGAATAAGGGCAGGCGGCATTTATCTGTTCAAGTCTTTCTGAACAAGGCCAATATTCGGCCAAAAGCGAGAGACTTGTACATGATAACGACTTCTGGATAAGGTTCCTGTGTACAAGCCAGACTTGTGCATCCGGCAGACAAACAGGACAGACAGGACGAGAAAGGAGGGCTCAAGAGGGTTGGAACCTGCGGTTTCGCAGATAGCTGAAAATCAAGGTTTTGGAAAAAACAGGTGCCGAACCCTCTATGAGAAGAAAGGGTTCGGCACCGCTAGTTTTGAAAGTGTCTTATTATCAGGTAGTTCCTTAGGCAATGGTGCCCAACCTGCGAGCGGTCAGGCTTGCTGCCGGGAGAGGAAGCAGGCGATGGTGTTCTTCATCAGCATCGCGATGGTCATCGGGCCGACACCGCCGGGGACGGGGGTGATCCAGGAGGCGACGGGCTCGGCGGAGGCGAAGTCCACGTCGCCGCAGAGCTTGCCTTCGGCATTGCGGTTCATCCCCACATCGATGACCACGGCGCCGGGCTTGACCATCTCGCCGGTCACGAGGCCGGCACGGCCCACGGCGACGACGAGGACGTCGGCCGTGCGGCAGACGGCGCCGAGGTCGGCCGTGCGGGAATGGGCGATCGTGACCGTCGCGTGGCGGTCCAGCAGGAGCTTCGCCATCGGCTTGCCGACGATGTTGCTACGGCCCACGACCACGGCGTTCTTGCCTTTCAGGTCCACGCCGATGGAATCAAGCATCCGCATCACGCCGGCGGGCGTGCACGGGACAATGCAGTCCTTGCCCAGCC
>CAMNGM010000042.1 GCA_946538425.1 uncultured Bacteroidales bacterium
CGCTTACATCGGCAAACAACCTCAATAATAGATTTCTCCACGCGGCCTCCGGCCTGGGTCGAAATGACAACAATTACAGTCTTGTCATTTCGAGCGAAGTCGAGAAATCTGAAAAAAAGAATGAATATGGCAAAAGTGAATTGCACTGTCCGTCAGGCGTCCAGCAACGTGGACGCGAAGCATTATGACACCGAGCGCATCCGTCAGGAGTACCTCGTGCAGAACATCATGGTCCCCGGCGAGATCAACATGGTCTATTCGATGTTCGACCGCATCATCGCCGGAGGCGCCGTCCCCGTGGACGAGGAGCTCGTCCTCGAGGCCCCGGAGATCCTCCGCGCCGATTTCTTCACCCAGCGCCGCGAGGTCGGCGTCATCAATGTCGGCGGCGCCGGCGTCGTGAAAGTCGGTGACGAGGAATACGAGATCCCCTACAAGGAAGCCATCTACATCGGCCGTGGCAACCGCCACGTCTCCTTCCGCAGCGTCGACCCCGCGAAGCCCGCGCACTTCTACTTCTGCTCCGCCACCGCCCACAAGGAGACCGGCGTGAAGAAGGTTTCCAAGAAGGACGCCGTCGTGATGCACCTCGGTTCCCTGGAGGAGAGCAACGAGCGCACGATCAACCGCCTGCTCGTGAAGGAGGTGGTCCCCTGCTGCCAGCTCCAGATGGGGATGACCGAGCTCGCCCCGGGCAGCACCTGGAACACGATGCCCGCCCACACCCACGACCGCCGCATGGAGGTCTACTTCTACTTCGAGCTTCCGGAAGACGCGGCCGTGTGCCACTTCATGGGCGAGCCCCAGGAGACGCGCCACATCTGGATGCACAACGAGGAGGCCGTCATCTCCCCGCAGTGGAGCATCCACTCCGCCTGCGCCACCCGCAACTACACCTTCATCTGGGGGATGTGCGGCGAGAACGACGACTACAACGACATGGACTGGTGCGCCACGAAAGACTTGAAATAGTATGAAACGCATTTTCATCGTTCTCCTCGCGCTGGCCGCCCTGTGCGCCTGCTCCCAGGAGAAGAAAGTGATGGCCCGCTTCGTCCCCGAGCGGTCCGACGACTTCGTCTTCGAAAACAACCTCATCGCCGGCCGCTTCTACGGCAAGGCGCTGGAGGGGAATCCCACCTCCCCCGGCCTGGACATCTGGGTGAAACTCCCGGGCAAGCTCGTCGCTGACGAGTGGTACAAGGGCTTCGAGACCCAGAGCGACGAATACTACCACCACGACCATGGCGGGAAAGACTGCTACAAGGTCGCGGTCAGTCTGGGCGGCGGCGCATCGGCCCCGCTCATCGACGGGAAACTCTGCTACCCGGCCACGAACTACCGGTCCTGGGAAATCGTGGAGGAAAGCCCGGAGAAGGTGGTGTTCACGCTCCACTATCCGCAGTGGCAAACCCCTGACAGCGTGATGGTTGCGCTCGACAAGACCGTCACCGTAGTCCCGGACACCTACTTCTGCGCCGTGGAGGATGTCTATACCTTCGAAGGAACCGACACCCTCGCGATTGCCGCCGGGATGAACATCCACGCCGCGCTGGAGACCGTCGAGAAGCAGCTCGTCCAGCCTGGCCGCGTGGCCATCTGGGAGCACGCCTCCGACCAGACTTTCGAGCCCGAGGACGGAATGCTGGGCGTGGGCGTCGTGATGCCCGAGGCCGACGGGACCAGCCTCTCCGAGGACGGCAGCCACCTCCTCGTGTGGAAATACGTCACCTCCGGCCAGCCCGTCCGCTACTCCTTCGGCTCCTGCTGGTCCAAGGGCGACATCAAGACCGCCCAGGACTGGTTCGAGACTGTCGTCTCGCAGTAAGAGACCCGAACGGGAAACACCTGAAGGCTCCGTCATCGACGGGGCCTTTTTTTGTTCTTGCAGATACTCTTATTATTTTGTACATTTGGGCATATAACGAATTCTTAACGAATATTATTCACAATTCTAATCTTCCTTTCACCATGCACAAGCCCATCCACCTGCTCAAATGGCTGCTGGCGGCCGGCATCTCGACGCTGGCCGCGGCGGGGTGCGCTCCCCAGGACTCCGGGCAGTCGGCAAGCTCGTGACCGCCAACTTCTATGACGAGATGATCATCAAGGGCGACAAGGAAAAACTCGTACGGACGAAGGACAAGAACAAGGGGCAAATCGTAATCATCCAGCGGGCTCATGTCCGCATCGGCATCGACCTGGCCCGGTTGAAACAGAACGATATCCAGGTGCAAGACGACACCACCATCCGGATCACCCTTCCACCGGTGGAATGCCTGCATTTCATCATGAATCCGTCCGACACGGACATCTATTCCGAATCCAAGGGGAACAACAACCATTGGTCATTCGTCCAGCTGCAGGAAGTGCTGGAACCGGTCAAAGACTCCCTGGAGATGAAGGTGAATGCCTCCAAGGTGATGGAGAGTGCCCGTAAAGGCGCGGAAGACATCGTCACGGAATTCCTTCGTGCCTGCGGATACAGGCGCATCATCCTCGCGCACGCTCCGTCACAGCCCATCATCCTTCCGGACCCCGAAAGCGGCTTGACGACCGGGAACGAGTACGTCAGTCCCGTGGAATAGGCATCCGGATGTACGAGCCCGGGTGGTCGAACCGGATATACGTGTAACCGGAAGCGACGAGCAGTTCGGTCACGGCGTCCATCGCACCGGCATAGGCCTTGGATTTGAGCCCGTAGTGGTCCGCGCCCATCAGGAGCCGCGTCCGGGCCGTTTCCTGCAGGCCGGTAATCTCCTCGTGCGTCCATTTGCCGGTCTCGGCGAACACTTCGAAATCGGAGGGATTCACGATCACGTCCAGATATTGCGGAGCGGGGAGGCGGATGTAGGCCGTGTCGCCCACGAAACGGACGTCCTCCCCGGTCATATCCATCAGGTCCAGTCCCGCGCGGACGGTTCCCTTCGCGATGAGGACGAGGTGGTCGTCCACGTCCTTGCCGAGTCCTTCGGCAAGGGAACCCAATGCCGTGGAGGAGAAGGCATTCGGCTTGGTTTGGGTAAGGACCATCTCGTCGTAGTAACAGGCCGTCGTCAGCTCGCCGAGCGAGCGGATCTTCGAAACGATGACGGGTGTGTCGTCGATGGCGAGGGAACGCTTTTCCTGCCGGACGCCGCGGTGGAGCAGGAAGGCGCCCACGAGCAGAAGAACGACCAGCAATACGGCCGCCGGCGTGATCTTGACGATGATTTTCTTCTCCATGGCCGTCCCCTATCTGAATGAAACTTCGACGGTTTCGAACCCCATTTTCTGGAACACGGATTCGAAAAAGCGGCGGGCGTTCTCGTCGGCCTTCTCCAGGATGCCGAGGGAGGGGACGCTGCCGCGAATCTGCTTTTCTCCCTGGCGGAGCAGGGCGTTGCGTTCCTCCGCGGTGAAAGAGTGGCGGAACATCGTCACGTGGTCGTATTCTTCCCGGATTTCCGAGGCCGGCATATCCAGGGAAAGAAGGGTGGCGTGGGGGATGGTGACGGACACGCGCTTGCCGCTCCAGTCGACATCGACATCGTCCGGGCCGAAGGTGGCCAGGTCGATGCCGGCTTTCAGGTAGGCCGTGCAGCTGAGGAGGATCTTCCGGTCCCCGATCTTGTACCAGGCGCCTTCGTCTTCGGCCTTCACGATCTTGCTCACCCGGTATTCGACCAGGCTGAGCTGCTTCATCGCGGTGATGGCTTCGATTTCGCGCTGCACGGTGTCCTCCACGGCCGCGCGGCCGTTGCAACCGGACAAAACCAGGAGGACGGCGAGCAGCAGCGGGACGGTATGAAGGAGCGGACGCATCAGGACAAAGATACGAATCTTTTCGTATATTTGTGGGATTAAACGGACGAAAGATGACTGAAACGGCTTCTCCCCTGATGGCCCGGCGGGTCCGCCGGATCCTGCTGGTATGCAACAACTACGACAAGTTCGCCCTCGAGGAGGACGGACGCATCGAGCCGCGCATCACCGCCGAGTACTCCGAACTGAACCTTTCCAACCCGCCGGTCTTCGAGCGGGCGGAATCCACCGTGGAAGCCCTGGCGATGATGGAGAAGGGAGAAAAGTACGACCTCGTCATCACGATGTACAACGTGGGCGAGGTGGACGTGTTCGACTTCTCCCGGCGCGTCAAGGAAATCGACCCGGACGTCTCCGTCGTCCTCCTGACCGCCTTCGCGAAGGAGATCTACAAGAAGATGGAGAGCCACGACCTGAGCCATTTCGACGGCATCTTCTGCTGGAACAACTCCACGGACCTGATCATCGCCATCATCAAGCTCCTGGAGGACAGCCGGAACGCGCCCGTGGACATCCTCGAGAACGGCGTCCAGTGCATCCTCCTGGTGGAGGACTCGGTCCGCTTCTACTCCATCTATCTCCCCGAACTGTACCGGCTCATCCTCCTGCAGAACAGCGAGGCCATCCGGGACGCCCTCAACGAGAGCCAGCAGAGCCTCCGCAAGCGCGCCCGCCCGAAGATCCTGATGGCCACCAACTACGATGACGCCGTGGCGATGTACGAGAAGTACAAGAGCAATATGCTGGGGGTCATCTCCGACATCGGCTTCGTCCTGCACCGCGGTGACAAGCCCTCGCAGGAGAAGCTGGACGCGGGCATCGACCTGTGCCGGATGATCCGCAAGGACGACCCCAAGATGCCCATCCTGATGCAGTCCTCCCAGGAAAGTATGCGGCCGGTGGCCAAGTCCCTGCAGGCCGGCTTCCTGATCAAGCGCTCCAAGACCCTCAACCACGACCTGGCGGAATTCATCGGCCGGGAATTCGGCTTCGGCGACTTCGTGGTCACCGATCCCGTGACCGGCGAGGAAACCGCCCGCGCCAGCGACCTGTACGGGGCCGAGCGGATCCTCGCCACCATCTCGGACGAGGACCTGGACCGCCTCGCCTCCAAGAACTACATCTCCCGCTGGCTGCTGGCCCGCGGCCTGTTCGACGTGGGCAACCGGATCAAGAAGAGCCATTTCGACAATCCGTCGGAACGCCGGGAGACGACGATCCGCTCCATCCGGCGCTACCGGATGGCGCAGGGGCTGGGCGTGGTGGCCCGCTTCGAGCCCGAACGCTACAACGACGCGATCCGCTTCGCCCGCCTGGGCGACGGCTCGCTGGGCGGCAAGGCCCGCGGCCTCGCCTTCCTGAACCAGATGCTCCACCGCTACGACCTGTACGACAAGTGGGAGGGCGTGCGCGTGCTGGTCCCCCGCACCCTGGTGATCACGACGACCTTCTTCGACCGGTTCATCCTCGAGAACGGCCTCCAATACGTCATCAACGCGGACCTCTCCGACGAGGAGATCCTCTCGGAATTCGTCGCGTCCACCCTGCCCCAGGACCTGACGGAAGCCCTCCGCATCTTCATCCGACACGTCCGGAAGCCGCTCGCCATCCGGTCCTCCTCCAAGCTGGAAGACTCTTACTACCAGCCGTTCGCCGGGGTCTATTCCACCTGCATGGTGCCGGCCACAGAGAACGAGGACCAGCAGCTCCGGCTCATCTCCAAGGCCATCAAGAGCGTGTACGCATCGGTCTACTACGCTTCCGCCCGAAGCTATATCCTGGCGACCGGCAATATGATCTCCGAGGAGAAGATGGCCATCGTCCTGCAGGAAGTGTGCGGCAGCGAGGACCACGGACTGTGGTTCCCGACCCTGTCCGGCGTCGCCCGTTCGCTGAACTTCTACCCCGTGGGCCACGAGAAGCCCGAGGAGGGCATCGTCCGCCTGGCCTTCGGCCTCGGCAAGGCGGTCGTGGACGGGGAGCAGACGCTCCGCTTCTCCCCCGCCTATCCCGGCCACGTGATCCAGACTTCCACGCCGGAACTGACGATGCAGGAGACCCAGCAGTATATGTACGGCCTCAACCTCAAGCCCGAGACCTTCAAGACCTCCGTCGACGACGCCGTGAACCTCACGAGGCTCCGCATCAGCGAATGCAAGGACTTCCGGAACCTGCAGAAGGTCGTCTCCACCTTCGACTACGAGAACCAGCGGATGGTGGACTCCCCCATCCCGCGCGGCCCCAAGTTCGTCACCTTCGCCCACATCCTCCGCTACAACACCTTCCCGCTCGCGGACATCCTGAAGGAACTCCTCGAGATCGGCCAGCGGGAAATGAAATGTTGCGTGGAGATCGAGTTCGCCGCGAACCTGGACAAGCCCGCCGACCGGTCCGCCACCTTCCACGTCCTGCAGATCCGCCCCATCTCGTCCGACAGCCTGGACACCGAGGTGGACTGGAACGGGGTCGACGACAGCGGCGCCTTCCTCCGCTCCGGCAGCGCCCTCGGCACCGGCTGGGTCCAGGATGTCAAAGACATCGTCTACATCCCGAAAGAGCGTTTCGACAAGATGGAGACCAAGGCGATGGCCGACGAGATCGCCTCCATCAACAACCGGATGCGGGAAGAAGGCCGCGGTTACGTCCTCATCGGCTACGGCCGCTGGGGCACCAGCATCCCGTCCCTGGGCATCCCGGTCAAATGGAGCGACATCTCGGAGGTGAAAGCCCTCGTGGAGTGCGTCCTGCCGGACTTCCGCATCGATCCGAGCCAGGGCACGCACTTTTTCCAGAACCTCACGTCCTTCAACGTGGGCTTCGTCCACGTGGACCCGTTCGCCCGCCGCGAGGACGAGTTCGACACGTCCGTCCTGGACGCCCTCCCCGCCGCCGAGGAGACAAAATATTGGAGGCTCATCCGCCTGGACGAGCCTCTCAAGATCTGCATCGACGGCCGCAGCGGCCGCGCGTTCATGAAAATCTAACGCTTACTTCGCGTCCTCCTTCGGAGGCTGCGGGGGCCAGTTGAAGCGCTCGCCGACGACGGGATCACCCATCGCGGAGGCTTCGTTGTCGGCCTCGTCCAGCTTGAAGACCATGAACTTCGGGTTCTCCTTGGTGTACGGAGTCCATTCGCCGCCTTCCGGACCGTTCGGGTCGCCGTACTTGCAGAAGTTGGCCCAGTAGGTCACCTGCTTCTCGGCGAGATCCCAGTCGCCCTGCGTCCAGGGACGCCAGCAGTGCTTCAGGGACTTGAACACGTACCAGAGGTCGGAGGAGTGGAAGGCGCCCTTGAGGACATACACCTTCTGGCTGCCGTCATCCGGGAGCGGACGGGCGAACTGGTAGGCGTAGCACTTGCCGCCCTTCTCCTGGCGGTTCAGCGCGAAGTTCGCGATGCCCTCGGTCATATTGCCCATATCATCCTTGGTGAAGCCCATCATATACGGGACATCCGCCAGGGAACCGTCGGTGGCCGCCTCGTCGAAGGACTTCAGGGAGACGTAGCCGTCCACGATCGGAGCGCCGGTGAGCGCGGGACCGCGGCCGAAACCGCCGTTGGAGGCCGCTCCGTTGGCACCGGCATAGATAGTGCTGAGGGCATAGATGGTCTCGGTGCTGGCCGCGCGCATCTTCTGGAGGTCGGTCAGGCCGGCCCAGTCGAGGATGGCCTTGTTGGCATTCTGGATGCTCTCCAGGGTAGGTGCTGCGAAAGCCGGGGCCGCCGCCGGACGATTGTTCGCAGGCGCAGCCGCCGGACGGGCGCCGCGGCCGCCACCCATTCCGCCCATTCCGCCGGCGCTCATGATGACCGCCTTGTTGAACAGGCCGCGGGCGAGCGGGGACTCGACCAGGGTGCGGACGGCGCCGCCGCCGGCGCTCTGGCCGAAGATCATCACATTGTCGGGATCGCCGCCGAACTGGGCGATGTTCTGCTTGACCCATTTCAGGCCCTGGATCATATCCAGCACGCCGTAGTTGCCGGAAACGCCGTGCGGGCTCTCGGCCGCCAGCTCGGGATGGGCCAGGAAGCCGAAGACGCCGAGACGGTAGTTGATGGACACGAGGACCACGCCGTGGTTGGCGAACTCCTCACCGTCGAACTCGGGCTCGGAGCCCCAGCCTTCGCGGTAGCCGCCGCCGTGGATCCAGTAGGCGACCGGAAGTTTCTCGCCGGGCTTGCCGGCCGCAGTCGTCCAGACGTTCAGGTACAGGCAGTCCTCACTGCACTGGGCTTCCTCGCCATAGCCCCATTCGGTGAAATAGCCGCCGGGATAGTGGACGGCCTGGTAGCCGGGATGGCCGAACCGGTCGGCCTGCATCACGCCGTCCCACGGAACGACGGGCTGCGGTTCCTTCCAGCGCAGGTCGCCGATGGGCGGCGCGGCGTAAGGGATGCCTTTGTACGCGACGACACCCGGGATGTCAGTCGTAACACCCTGTATCTGACCACCTTCGATGGTCAGCACAGGAACCTTTGTCTCCGTCTTGCACGCGGCAAGCAGCAGGGCCGAAAGGGCCAGGAAATAGAGTTTCTTCATATCAGATGAGATTTGGTCTTGTCTTCGCGGATCCAACTGATACAAAGTTACGCAACAATCCCCCTTTGTTTTTCCATTATTGTGTCAAATCCTTTCAAATAATCTTCAAACGTGCGCAGGCCCCTCTGATATTTGTAATTTTTTAGAAATACGCGTCACCCTTTCTAAATATTTTCTTATATTTGCTTGCACAATAACCAATACTACACCACTATGAAAAGAATTATCCTCTTCCTGGTGACCCTGGGCGTCTGCTGCTGGGCCGGGGCGCAGGAGCATCTCAAGTTCAAGAACATTCCCATCGACGGACCGGAAAAAGCCTTCGTCCAAGCCCTCTGCCAGAGCGATTTCCACCTGGTCAACGACGGCGAGTTCGGCGCCGCCCTGCGCGGCCGCTTCACCGGCAAGACCGTCGATGTCTTCGTCATCCCCACCTCCGAGGGAAAAGCAAGCCGCGTGGCGGTGAACTACCCTTCCCCCGACAACTGGGGCAGCCTCCGGCTCGATTTCTACACCCTCCTCAGGAGCCTTTCCTTCAAGTACGGAGAGCCGGTGGAGCTGACGCAGGAGTTCCAGCTTCCCTTCTCCGATGGCGACGGACGCGAACTGGAAGCGCTCCGCCGGGGCCGGGCCCGCTGGTACGCCCGCTTCGTATCTCCCGAAGGCACGATCCACCTCGTGATCGCCAACAACCCGATGACCCAGCAGCCGGCCATCAACCTCCTCTACGAGGATGCGATCAACTGCCGCCGCCAGGACGAACTCAACAGCCAGGACCTGTAGCGGCCGGCTGCGAATCGCGCGTTTACCGGGTAAGACAGCTGTCTTCCCCGGTTTTTTTTGGCGGACCCGCCAAGAATTCGTATCTTTCGTGATTGGATAACCAAGGATCAAGCCGATGAAACACCTGTTGCCGGGCCTCGTGGCCCTCACCTTGCTCGCCGCCTGCGGCGTGACACCCGAATCCGACCTGGAAGACTGGCAGTTCTCCAAGGACGGGCAGCTGTGGGAAGCCGTCACGGTCCCGCACTCATACAATGCCCAGGATGGACCCACGCAGCATTATTACCGGGGCAAGGCCCATTACCGCCGGGAAGTTTCCTTTCCCTCCGGGAAGAACGCTTTCCTGCTCTTCGAGGGCGCAGCCCAGGCCGCGGAAGTGTATCTGGACGGCACACTCCTGAAGGCCCACAAGGGCGGCTACACGCCCTTCGTCGTGCCGCTCCCGCACAGCGGGCTGGTCGAAGTGGTGTGTGACAACACGGAGGACATCGAGTTGATTCCCGTCAGTTCCGACTTCAACAAGAACGGCGGCCTCCACAATCCCGTCCGCCTGCTGGTGTACGACGATGTCTTCTTCTCTCCGGAGGAGTACGGGCCCTACCGCCTGCACGTCGTCCAGAAGGAAGTGACGGACAACAAGGTAGTTGCCGAGGTCCACACCTACATTCGGAACACCGGGAAAGACCGGTCGGAGGAAGTGACGGCGCTGCTCAGGGACGCCGCCGGGAAAGTGGTCGCAAAGGAGACCGCCCGTATCGACCTTCCCGCCGGAGCCGGGCAGGCGTTTGCGACGGCCCTGACCCTGGACAACCCCCACCTGTGGAACGGCGTCCTGGACCCGTACCTCTATACGGTGGAAATCCAGGTCGGCAAGGATGTCGCGCGCACCGAGGTCGGCTTCCGCTATTTCAGTGTCGACAGGGACAAAGGCTTCAGCCTCAACGGCAAGCCTTATCCGCTCCGGGGCGTTTCGATGCACCAGGACATGGCCGGGAAGGCGTCGGCCCTCACCAAAGAGGATATCGCGAACGATTATGCCATCGTCAAGGAACTCGGGTGCAATTTCCTCCGGCTCGCGCATTACCCGCACAACGACGAGGCGTTCCGCTGGTGCGACCGGATGGGCATCATCGTCCAGACCGAGATCCCTTGGGTCAATATCTGCGGGACAAACGCCACCGAAGCCTATTTCGAGAACATCCATCAGCAAATGCGGGAGATGGTCACGAGCCTGTACAACCACCCTTCCATCTGCTTCTGGGGGATGTGGAACGAGCTCGACTCCTGGGGCAACCGCCCGAATTACCAGGGATGGCTGGACACGGACCGCGTGGTGGCAGAAACGGCCCGGTTGTATGATTATGCGAAATCGCTGGATCCTACCCGCCTGGTGGGCCTGACCGACGACTCTGTCTTCGAGCGGGACCGCTACACCGAACTGAAGGCCGACTATTTCTCCGAAAACCGCTATCACGGCTGGTACTACAACTACGGCGACTTCAGCGGTCTCACGGCGGATATGACCCGGATCCGTGAAGTGATGGGCCCGGCCAATATCTCCGAATACGGCGTGGGCATCAACCCTTACTGCGAGACCTGGGACGAAAGCGCCGTCCGGCGCGACCGGACCGACTCCCTGCACTTCGAGGCCTATGGAAACCGTTCCCACGAAGCACACGCGCAACAGATCGCGCAGATGCCGTGGCTGAATTTCACCTCCCTCTGGATCCTGTTCGACTTCCCGGTCGCCGACCGCCACGAAGGCTTCGTAGACTCGGAGGACGGCGTGAACTACGTCGTGAATCCCGCCCGGATGTATATGAATGACAAGGGCCTCATTACGCGGGACCGCCAGACGAAGAAGGACGTCTTCTACCTGTACAAGGCCTGGTGGAACCACGAAGAGGAAACGGTCTACATCACGGAGAGAAGGCTGCACTACCGCCCTGCCGGACAGCAGTTCACGCTCACCGTCTACGCCAACGCCCCGAGCCTCACGCTCTACCGGAACGGCGAGAAGGTCGCCGAACTGGCCGCCACCGGCGAGCCCACCGGCGTCATCTGGAAATTCCCCGGCGCGACGATGGGCGATGGAGACACCACCTTCCGGGTCGTCTCCCCCGACGGAGCCGCCGACGAAGTCACCTGGAAAGCATTATAAAAGAAACATATCCCTATGGACAGGAGATCATTTTTCAAGTATTCGGCCGGCGCGATGGTGGGAGTTTCCCTCCTGGGCCGGGCCACCAGCGCTTTCGCCCGGGACGAAAGCAGCTACTCCGCCGTCATCCTGGGAGACACGCACTATGATGCGCCGGATCCCGAGAAGTACCACGCGGGCTACACGGACCCGAATCCCGAGCGGGAAGCGAACCACCGGAAGGAGTTCGCCCGGAACGCCGAAATGTGGGACGCCCGCTGCCCGTCCCTGGTGAAGCGGGCGGCGCGCCTGGTGGGCGAAGACACCCGCTTCGTCCTGCAGATGGGCGACCTCATCCAGGGCGACACCGCCACGGCGGCCGCCCACGCGGCTTTCCTGGCCGACGCCTACGAGCTCCTCAAGAAGGAAGTCTCGCCGAACCTCAAGTTCATCACCGTCGCCGGCAACCACGATGTCCGCGGGAACGACGACGCCGTCGCCGCGAAGGCCTACAAGGACTATATGACGGCCCGCCTCTCGAAGGAGATGGGCAAGCGGATGCAGGACAACAATTTCCTGTTCCCCGCCGGCGACGACTCCTACCTCGTCGTCGACTTCAATCATCCGGACCTGGAACGGATCGAGCAGCTGCTCACCGAATCCGAAGGCGCCCGCCACACGTTCATCGTGGTCCACTGCCCCGTATTCCCTTATGACAGCGCCTCCTATTGGTGGTGGTTCCTGTTCGGCAGCCGCGACGACAAGCGAGCCGAAGAACGCCGCCACATCCGCCGGCTGCTGGCCGGGCGGGAAGCCATCGTCCTGTGCGGGCACACGCACAAGACCGAGCTGCTGGACTGGTACGGCGACGACGGCCGGATCACCCAGATGACGATGTCCAGCGTCTGGGCCAAGGCATCCCAGGGCACCTGGACCGAAAAGGTCTCCTCCCCCGAAGGCTACGGATCCCAGATGCTGAAGAGCCGCCCCGAGCTCGGCGAGCCGGGCCCCGTCCAGGACCTCTTCAACGAGTACCGCCCCGGCGTCCAGCGCTACAGCTGGGCCGACGCGGCCGGCTCCTACAAGCTCCTGGTCAGTCCCAAGGAAGTCTTCGTGGATTTTTACGCCGGCGACAGCGAGCTCCTTTCCCACCGTTTCCAACTGCGATAAACGCAAAAAACGCATCCCTATGGCAAAAACGACATTCCAACGCCCCTCCACCTCGCAGCAGAGCAGTTCAGACAGCGAACAGCAATCCCAGTCCGGGACGCGTCCCACCAGCCGCGTCGACCATCCCGAAGGGAAAAGACAGTATATGGACAAGGACCAGCGGATCGACCACCCGGAAGGCAAGCAGCAGTATATGGACAAAGAGCGCCCCAATGCACGGATCGATCAACCGGGACGCCCTGTCGAGAAGGATCCGGTTCCGGAAATCAAGGACGCGAGCACCGTCAAGTCCACCCTCAAGCTGACTGTCAAAGACATCAAGAGCGACAAGGACAACGTGCTTCTGCAGATCCTGGGGACCAATTATGTCGGCAAGAAGCTTCCCTTCACCGTCTCCTACAATGAACGCGCTTACGCGAACGGCCTCGACAATGCCTGGAAGCTGGTGAAACTTGGCGCTACCGTGGAACTGAAAAAGATCGTCACGGTAGAGTTCCGGATCTATTAACCTGGAAACGCCTTGAGCCGGTTCATCACGCTCCTGCTGCTCGTCCTCGCGCTGACAGGCTATGTATGCGCTCATCTGTGGCGGATTTCGCCGCCGGGGTGGAAACTGGCCGTGACCGGCCTGTTCCTGCTCTGGATGGCCACGATGTTCGCCGGCTTCGCCTGCACGGAGCGCGTCCCCGTCCGCGTCGCGACCGTGCTCTACGAAGTGGGCAACACCTGGATGATCGCCTTCCTGTACCTGCTGATCGTCTTTCTCCTGGCCGATATCGCCTCCCTCTGCCACCTCCTACCCAAGACGCTCCTGAAGGACAGCGCGGCCGGGCTGGCCGGGGCCGTCGGCATCGTTGCGCTCATCATGACGCTGGGTGCCATCCACTATCCGCACAAATACCGCGAGGAACTCGTCCTCGAAACGGACAAGCCGCTGGAGAAGCCCCTGACCATCGTCCTTGCAAGCGACCTGCACATCGGCTACCACAACCGGAAGGCGGAACTCGCCCGCTGGGTGGACCTGATCAATGCGGAGAAGCCGGACCTCGTGCTCATCGGCGGCGACATCATCGACCGGAGCCTACGCCCGGTGACGGAAGGCCGCTACGAGGAGGAGTTCCGGCGCATCGAGGCGCCCGTCTGGACCGTCCTCGGCAACCACGAGACCTATTCCGGCCTCCCGCAGGCGGAACAGTTCTTCCAGGACGCCGGAATCCGGGTCCTGAAGGACTCCGTAGCCCATTTCAAGGGGGTCGACGTGATCGGCCGCAAGGACCGTTCCACGCCCGGCCGGGCCGCCCTGCGCGACCTTGCCGACGGCCTGGAGGGCTTCACCCTCGTCCTGGACCATCAGCCCTACCACCTGGAAGAAGCGGAAGCGGCGGGCATCGACTTCCAGTTCAGCGGCCACACCCATCACGGGCAGGTCTGGCCCGTCTCCTGGGCCACCGACCTGATGTTCGAGAAAGCCTGGGGCCACTATCAGAAAGGCGGCACCCGCTATTACATCTCCTCCGGCCTCGGCCTCTGGGGCGCCAAGATCCGCGTCGGCACCCGCTCGGAGTACCTGGTCCTGAAACTCAGTGGAACGAATGAATAAGATCCCCTACACCGGCACGAACCAGGCCGAATTCAAGGCGGTCCTGGGCGACAAGGTCCTGGATCCCTACTTCTGCATGGGCCTGACGATCCTGTCCATCCTGACGGACGAAGGTTTCGTGAACGTCCAGGAAGGAGACATCGTCGTCATCGACGACGACGGAAGCATCCGAATCGAATAATCAAAAGCATACCATGAACAAAATCCTGATCACCCTCGCCGCCCTGGCATTGACCCTCACCGCCTGCTGCCAGAACAACAAGAAAGAGATGAAAACCCTCGTCGCCTATTTCTCCGCCACCGGCACCACCGAGGCCGTGGCCAAGGACCTCGCCGAAGTCACCGGCGGCACCCTCTACGAGATCAAGCCGGAAGTCAAGTACACCGCCGCCGACCTGGACTGGCGCGACAAGGCCTCCCGCAGCTCCGTCGAAATGCAGGACAAGAGCTCCCGCCCGGCCATCGTGAAAGACCTCAAGGACGCCGACAGCTATGACGTGGTCTACCTCGGCTTCCCGGTCTGGTGGTACACGGCCCCGACCATCATCAACACCTTCCTCGAGGCCTACGGCTTCGAAGGCAAGACGGTGATCTTCTTCGCGACCTCCGGCGGCAGTTCCATTGACAAGGCCAACAAGGACTTCGCCGAGGCCTATCCCGCCATCCACTGGAAAGCCGGCAAGACCCTGAACGGCGCCTCCAAGGCCGACATCAAGGCCTGGGTGGACGGGCTCAAGTAAGGGATGGAGCCCGTTTTCCGGCCCATGCGCCGGTCGAAGCAGGCCCTCCCGGAGGAAGAATGCCTCCGGATCCTGGCCTGCGGCTACCGGGGCTTCCTCTCCGTCATCGGCGATGGCGGATATCCCTACACCGTGCCCATCAACTTCGTTTTCGAGGACGGGAAACTCTACTTTCACTGCGCAAAGGAAGGCCACAAGCTGGACGCCCTCCGCGCCTGCGACAAGGCCTGCTTCACAGTCCTGGACGAGCCGGAAAAGGAGCCCGGCGACTGGTGGTATCACGTCAAGAGCGTCATCTGCTTCGGCCGCGTCCGCATCCTGGCCGATGACGCCGACCGTCTCGCCCGCCTCCGCTCCCTGGGCAGGAAATACTTTCCCGACGGCTACGACACGGAAGCCGACATCGTCAAGAACGGCCCCCGCGCCGAAATGCTGGAATTCACCATCGACCTCCTGAGCGGCAAGGCCGTGCGGGAGAAATGAACGAATCAAGATGAAACCGATCCCCTTTTTACTGCTTGCATTGGCCCTTATGAGTTGCGGAAACACCCCCAAGAATACGGAGGACCTCCGGGAGAAACCCTGGCAGGAAATCGCCCCGACCGAAATCGACCTGAATCCAGTGCAGATGATCGACCGGGACTGGCTGGATGTATCGGCCGGGAAGGAAGGGAACATGAACTTGATGACGATTTCCTGGGGCACCATCGGCGAACTCTGGAACAAGCCCGTGTTCATCGTCTATGTGTCCACCAGCCGCTACACGCACAAGTTCATGGAAGAGAACGACTATTTCACGGTCACGCACTTCCCCGAATCGATGCGGGACAAGCTTTCCTACTTGGGCCGCGTCTCCGGACGGGACGAGGACAAGGTGGCCGGCGCCGGCCTCACCGTCGAATTCACGGAACTCGGCAACCCCATCTACGCCGAAGCGGACCTCGCCATCGAGTGCAAGAAGATCTACGGCCAGCAGTTTGACGCGGACCTCCTGCCAGCTGAACAGCGCCAGTGGTATGAGCGCTCCGGCCTCGGCATCCACTATATGTACATCGGTGAGATTGTCCACGTGTGGAAGAAATAGTGGTTTTTGTCCTGTGACCGGGTTACAGAGGCCGGGAACTGCACTATTTATACTCAACTGATTATCAATTACTTGCAAAACGAATGGTTCCCAACCTGCTCCATTTCG
>CAMNGM010000043.1 GCA_946538425.1 uncultured Bacteroidales bacterium
CGACCAGGATGACGGCCAATACGGTCAGGATGCCCTTCTTCATACTCTTGACGATGAGATTGATCTCCAGAAACCAAAGAAAGGCAATTCTTTGCACTAACCCAACAAACCGCCCCAAAAGCGCCCGGCTATCACCTTTCTTCGACTTCTCAGTCTTCCCAGTCTTCTCCGCCTTCTCCGCTTTCTCCGCTTTCCCAGCCCGCCAGAATAACGCCCCCGCACCCGGGCCAGCCCATCAATCAGCCCCCACACCAGCGTCAAGCCAACCAACTAGCCGCACACACGGCCCGGTTCATCAAAAAGTTCGCCCCTCACCGACCGAACCCTACCAACCAACTAGCCGCAGACACGGCACGGCTCATCAAACAGTCCACCCCTCACCTACCGAACTCCGCCAGCCAATTAGCCGCAGACCAATCTCTAACAGAGCGTTCTCAATGCCCCCACTGGTGTGCTCCGGCCGAAATCGGCCGTCAGTGCACCACAGTCGCAGGCCAATGCACAGAGCAGGGCACTCGCGAGCGGCTGTTTGGCAGAAATCCTCAAAAAAGCGCGTCATACTCTTGCGTGATTAAAAAAAAGTTTCTACCTTTGTAATCCCCAAATGAACGAGGGCTTAGCTCAGTTGGTTTAGAGCGCTTGCTTGACAGGCAAGAGGTCGGCAGTTCAAATCTGCCAGTCCTCACCACTCGGAAGAGACACTTACAGCGATGTAGGTGTCTTTTTTTTGATAGCCACACGACTCCCTTGATATAATTGGATTTAGTGATATAATTGCCATTTCTGGTTGGTGATATCTTTATAATTCATTGATTTATTTCAGCCCCCGCCCATTGACGCTGGCCGCGTTTACAGGGAAACGCTACTCCACACATTCTACTTGTAAACGCGGCGACAAAAAAGCCACTTTGGGCCCAAAACCGCGCCGCGTTTACAAGAAATCGGCCCTCCATGGGCTTGCAAGTGTAAACGTGGATATAATTGCCATCTCGGTATCATTGACATTAATAAAGGCCGGGTGCCGCGTTCATCCCTGGGGCACGGGTCAAGCTCTTTTGGTGCAGGTCCCGCCCAACCCGAAATTCGCTTAGCGAGTCCATCCCCTTTCTACGTGCCTCGGAGGCAAATTTCGACACTATGCCCGACCATTTGGCTGGCATAGCGTTCGAATGTGCCTCCCAACAGCCTCAGAGCCCTATCGGCTCGCTAAGCGAATTTCGGGATAGGGGCCGCGGGAAACTCGGTGCCCAGAAAACGCGGGGGCCATCCGGAGTCACGACAGGGCGCAGGCCCAAAGAAAAAGAGCGTCGGGCTAGTCAGCCAGACGCTCTTTAGCATATTCCAACGTGAGTTTGAAGGTCTTCTTCCGCGAAGAGGGCGCTTCGAACATCGCATCGTTCATCAGTTCCTCGCAGATGCTCCGGAGCCCGCGGGCGCCGAGTTTCCGCGCAAGGGACGTATCCACGATCAGGTCCAGCACTTCCGGTTCGATCTCCAGCTTCATCCCGTCCATCTCGAAGAGCTTCTCGTACTGCCGGATGATGGCGTTCTTGGGCTCGGTGAGGATGCGGCGGAGGGAGGCGCGGTCCAGCTGGTCCAGGTAGGTGACGACCGGGAGACGGCCCACGATCTCGGGGATGAGGCCGTAGGACCGGAGGTCCTGGGCGTCGACATACTGCAGGAGGTTGTCCTTGTCCACGCGCTCCTTCTCCTCGGCGCCGAAGCCGATGATCCGGGTGTTCTTGCGCTGGGCGATGTGCCGTTCGATGCCCTCGAAGGCGCCGCCGCAGATGAACAGGATGTTCTGCGTGTTCACGTGGATGAACTCCTGCTCGGGGTGCTTGCGGCCGCCCTTCGGCGGGACGTTCACCACGTTCCCTTCCAGGAGCTTCAGCATCGCCTGCTGCACGCCCTCGCCCGACACGTCGCGGGTGATGGAGGGGTTGTCGGACTTGCGGGCGATCTTGTCGATCTCGTCGATGAACACGATCCCGCGCTCGGCCTTCTGGAGGTCGAAATCGGCCTCCTGCAGGAGCCGGGTGAGGATGCTCTCGACATCTTCGCCCACATAGCCGGCCTCGGTGAGGACGGTGGCGTCCACGATGGTGAAGGGCACGTCCAGCTGCTTGGCGATGGTCTTCGCCAGCAGCGTCTTGCCCGTTCCCGTGGGCCCGACCAGGAGGATGTTGGACTTCTCCAGCTCCACGCCGTCATCGGCCTTGCCGATCAGGTTGTGGCTGATGCGCTTGTAGTGGTTGTACACGGCCACGGCGAGGACGGTCTTGGCCCGGTCCTGGCCGATGACGTACTGGTCCAGGAAAGCCTTGATCTCCTTCGGCTTCGGGGCGTTGTCCAGCGAGCCCACGGAGGAGGTCTCCCCCTTCGCGGGCCGCTTTTCCAGTTCCGCCACGTATTCCGCCGCCATCTTCGCGCAGTCCGAGCAGATGTATCCGTCGATGCCCTGGAGCATGAACGGGACCTCGGCGTCGGTCCGGCCGCACAGGACGCAGCGGTTCTGGTGGTGGTTCTCCCGCTTGGCCATTACCTCGCTTTCTTGTAGAGGACCTCGTCCACCATCCCGTAGGCCTTGGCTTCCTCGGCGGTCATCCAGAAGTCGCGGTCGCCGTCGGCGGCGACCCGCTCGATGGACTGGCCGGAATGCTCGGCGATGATGCGGAAGAGCTCCGTACGGGTCTTCTCGATCTCGCGCGCGGCGATGAGGATGTCGCTGGCCTGGCCCTGGGCGCCGCCCAGCGGCTGATGGATCAGCACGCGGGAGTGCGGCAGCGCGCTGCGCTTGCCGGGCGTGCCGGCGCACAGGAGCACCGAGCCCATTGACGCGGCCATCCCGGTGCACACCGTCGCCACGTCGGGCTGGATGATCTGCATCGTGTCGTAGATGGCAAGGCCGGAAGAGACCTGCCCGCCCGGCGTGTTCAGGTACAGGGTGATGTCCGCGTGGGAATCGCCCGAGGCCAGGAACAGGAGCTGGGCCATCACGATGTTCGCGACGTCGTCGTCGATGGGGACGCCGAGGAAGATGATGCGGTCCATCATCAGGCGGCTGAACACGTCCATCTGGGCGACGTTCATCTTGCGCTCCTCGGTGATCGTCGGGTTGATGTAGGCGTCGAGGGCCGACGCATAGCGGTGCAGGGTGGCGGAGCCGATCCCCTGGCCTTTCACGGCAAATTTCTCGAATTCGTTCATGTCAGTCATTTCAGGTAACACCTAAGAATACGGGAAACCGCCGGCTTTATTTCAAGGCGCGGAACTTTTCTTCCGAAATCTTCTTGGTCTGGAGGGCGACCTTGTCACGCAGCGCGCTGATGGTCTTGTTGTCCTCCACCTGCTCCTCGAGCCGGCGCACCTGGTTCTCGTCCTCCAGGATGTTGCGGGCGGAGCTCTTGATCAGTTCCTGCGGCACGTTGCCCATCCCGTACATCGCGTACTGGTAGGCGACGTAGCCCTCGGCGGCCTGCTCGATGTCGGCCTTCTCGACCTTCAGGCCGAGCTTCTGCATCAGGTAGCCGCGGGTGAGCTGCCACTTGAAGTCCTCGACAAAGCCCGGGAACTCCTTCTCCACCTCCTCGGCGGTGTACTTGCCGTCATTGGCATAGACGAGCCAGCGCTTGAGGAAAGCCTCGGGAAGCTCGATGGCCGCCTTGTCCACGAAGTACTTCCGGACATCGTTCGCAAAGCGACGGTTGGCCTCCTGGGTGTGGTTGGCGCGGATCTGCTCCGCGACCTTCTCCATGAACTGCTCCTCGCTGGTGACGGCGCCTTCGCCGAACATCTTGTTCCAGGTCTCCTGGTTGGATTCGGCGGCCTTGAAGGTCTTGACATTCACGACGGTGAAGGTGAACACCGGGTCCAGGGTGGCGAGCTTCGCCTTGTCCACCTTGAGCATCGAGGCGCGGTCGGTCTCGTTCTCGAAGGCCACGCTCACGTCGCAGGTGAACTTGTCCCCGGCCTTCTTGCCGACGAACAGCGGACGGGCGATCTCGGCGACGTGGGCGACGGAGATGTACACGCCCTCGGCGCTGTGGCTCTCGTTCGCGATGTCGGCGATGATGTAGTCGTTCTCGCCGGCCTTGTCGCCTTCCTGGAGGGCGCCGTACTGCTGGAGCATCTGGGCCCTCATCGCCTTCTTGGCGTCCTCGGTGACGTTGATCTCGTAGTACGGGATCTTGTCGCCCTCGCCGGCCTCGAAGTTCAGTTCGGGAGTCTGGGCGATGTCGAACTTGAAGGTGAAGTCGGCACCGGGCTTCCACTCCAGCTGGGGCTGGTCCTCGGACGGGAGGGGTTCGCCGACGACGCGGATCTTCTCTTCCCGGATGAAGGTGTCGAGCTGCTCGGAGACGAGCCGGTTCACGGCCTCATAGAGGGACTGGTCGCCGTACAGGCGCTGGATCAGGGACATCGGGGCCATTCCCTTGCGGAAACCCTTGATGTCTGCGCGGCGGCGGTATTCGTTCAATCTCTTCTTGAGGGCCTCGGCGTAATCGTCCGGAGTGATGTCAATGGTGACCTGGTAGTTCAGGGCATCGGTCTGGTTCTTTGTAATGTTCATCGTATCATTTGGTTTTTAATCATTATTCTTTTCGCGCTGGGTGTATTCGACCCGCTCGTGGTACAGCTGCTGCAGATAGGTCTTCAGCGTGGCCTTCACGATGTTCAGTTCGCGGATCGTGATCTCGGCCTGCTCGAACTGGCCGGACCTGTCCTTCGCCGCGACCATATCCTCGACAAACTTGTCGAAGCTGGCGGGCGTATATTCCTTGAGGGTGCGGGAGGCGGCCTCCACGGAGTCGCAGATCATCAGGATGACTTCCTCCTTCGCGCGGGGCTTGCGGCCCTTGTAGAAGAAGTCCTCCACGTCGTTCGGGTCGCCTCCCTCGTTCAGGTACTGGTTGTAGAAGGAGGCGGTGAAGGAGGTGCCGTGGTGCGTCAGGATGAAGTCGGAGACCTCGGTCGGGAGATTGTTCTCCTTCGCGATCTCCATTCCGTCCGAGACGTGGGCGATGATGTCGCGGGCGCTCTCGCGCGGACTCTTGCCGTCGTGGTAGTTGGGACTGCCCGGATTCCGGCTGGTGTTCTCGATGAAACAGAGCGGATTCCGCATCTTGCCGATGTCGTGGTACAGGGCGGCGGCCCGCAGGAGCGGGACGTTGGCGTGGACGGCGCGGCCGGCTTCGGTCACCATATTCTCCACCTGCAGGCTGTGCTGGAAGGTGCCGGGGGCCTTGGCGTTCAGCTCGCGGAGGAGCTTGCCGTTCGTGTCGGTGAGTTCCTCGAGCCGGGTGGTGGACACCAGGTTGAAGACCCGTTCGAACACGAAGACGAGCGGGTAGAAAGCCACGGTGAGCATCGCGCCGCCGAACAGCTGCAGGACATTGACCCACATCAGGCTGCGGCCCGCGTCGATCAGGCGGAAGCCCGCGAACACGACCACTTCCACCCCGAAGATGATCAGCGCGTTCAGGAACTGCTTCCAGCCCCGGTTGAACTGCTTGAAGGTGTTCATCGACACGATGCCGGCGCACAGGAACATGAAGAACAGTTCCACGCCGTTTCCGGAGAAGATCAGGAGCGGCAGCAGGGAGACCATATAGACCGGCAGGACCACCCGCTTGGGGAAGAAGGCCTGCAGGTACAGGACGGTGATGGCGAACGGGACGACATACACCAGGGACGGGGCGATCCGCTCCACCAGGAACGAGACGACCGCGGTCAGGGTGAAGACCGTCAGCAGGTAATAGTAGCGCTTGGGCTTCCCGAAGATCTCCCGGTGCGTGAAGTAGATGCAGAAGTACAGGATGACCACGAGGGCCAGGGCGATGAGGATGTCCCCCAGCCACAGCAGGACGCGGGGTCCCTCATAGCCGTAGACCTTGTTGAACTCAGCCTTGTACGAGTCCAGGATCTGGGCGATCTCCGGGGTGACGATGTCGCCCTTGGAGACGATCTTCTGCTCGGCGCTCCAGTAACCGGAAGTCGGCGACACATAGGCGGCGGATTCCGCGTGGCTGAGCTCGGTCATCGACCGGTCGAAGACGAGGTTCGGGACGAAAAGGTCGTACACGCCCGAGCGCTTGAACAGGGAGTCCAGGTTCACGTCGGGATAGGTGCGGGAGAGGTCGGCCAGGAGCTGGTTCCTGGCGTCGGACACCTTGTACACCTCGGTCCGCGGGTACTCGGCGGCCCGCTTGTTCCGCTGGATGTAGATGACCTCGCCGGAAAGGTTGCCGTAGCTTCGGTCCAGTTTCTCCTTCGCGTCGGAGATCACGCCCTTGGCATAGATGTCGGCCATGCCGGAGGCGATGGCGGGACGCAGACGGGCGTATTTCCCAAGGTCGAGGCCCTGGATGGCCTTCACGGAGTTGTTGACGATCTCGTCCGAGAAGCGGTAATACGGGACCGTTCCCCCGTCCACCTTGTCGAGCTCCTCCATCATCTGTTCCTCGGTCTTGAGGATCGGGAAGTCGAACTGGGAGACGAGCGTCTCGTACGGCCACGGGGACCCCTTCCGATAGTCGTAATTGAACTTCGCAGTCCGCGGCATGAACAGCACGAGGATTGCGAAGACAATGGCCAGCGGGAGGATCCGCCGGGGTATTTTAGGCGTCGATATTCGCATAATGGGCGTTCTCTTCGATGAAGGCGCGGCGCGGCGGGACGTCGTCGCCCATCAGCATCGAGAAGGTGCGCTCCGCTTCCGCGGCGTTCTCGATGGTGATCTGCCGGAGGACGCGGCGGGACGGGTCCATCGTCGTCTCCCAGAGCTGGGTGTCGGACATTTCGCCGAGGCCTTTGTACCGCTGGACGGTCACGCCCTTGTCGGTGCCGCGGCCCAGGCGGGCCGTCGCCTCGTCGCGCTGGGCGTCGGTCCAGCAGTAGACCTCCTCCTTGCCCTTCTTCACCAGGTACAGCGGCGGCGTCGCGAGATAGACGTAGCCGTTCTTGATGAGGTCGAACATATAACGGAAGAAGAAGGTCAGGATGAGGCAGGCGATGTGCGATCCGTCCACATCGGCATCGGTCATGATGATGACCTTGTGGTAGCGGAGCTTGGACAGGTCCATCCGCTTCTCGCCGTTCTCGTCCTCCTGCGCCACGGTGACGCCGAGGGCGGTGTAGATGTTGCGGACTTCCTGGCTCTCGAAGGCGCGGTCCTGGGCGGCTTTCTCCACGTTCAGGATCTTGCCTCGGAGCGGGAGGATGGCCTGGATGCGGCGGTCGCGGCCCTGCTTGGCCGTTCCGCCTGCGGAGTCACCCTCGACCAGGAAGAGCTCGCACTTCTCGGGATCGCGGTCGGAGCAGTCGGCCAGCTTGCCGGGCATGCCGACGCCGCCCATCGGCGACTTGCGCTGCACCATTTCGCGGGCCCGGCGGGCGGCGGCGCGGGCCGTCGCCGCGAGGACGATCTTCTCGACGATGGTCTTGCCTTCCTTGGGATGCTCCTCCAGGTACTGCTCCATCGCCGCGGCCGTGGCCTGGGAGACGGCGGAGGTGGCCTCCGGGTTGCCCAGCTTGGTCTTGGTCTGGCCTTCGAACTGCGGCTCGGCCACCTTCACGGAGATGACGGCGGTCAGGCCTTCGCGGAAGTCCTCCGGTGAGAGGTCGCCCTTGAACTTGGCGAGGAGGTTGTTCTTCTCGGCATAGTTCTTCAGGGAACGGGACAGGCCCATCTTGAAGCCCTGCAGGTGCGTGCCGCCCTCGATGGTGTTGATGTTGTTGACGTAGGAGTAGATCCGCTCGCGGAAGCCCTGGTTGTACTGGAGGGCGATGTCGATGGGGATCACCTTGTCGGAATTCACGGTGATGGGATCGGGGATGAGCTTGGGCTCGCCCGCGTCCAGGTAGTCGATGAACTCGCGGAGACCGTGCTCGCTGTAGAACACGTCGCTGCGGTGCACCTGGTTGCCGGTGGCCTTGCGCTCGCCGTCCTCGGCGGTCTCGAACTCGTCCACCTTGTCGCGAAGGTCCGTCAGCGTGATGCGGATGCCCTTGTTCAGGTAGGCCAGCTCGCGGAGCCGGTTCGCCAGGGTGTCGTACTTGTAGACGATGGTTTGGGTGAAGATGGTGGCGTCCGGGTGGAAGGTGATCGTGGTGCCGGTGTCGGCCTCGGACGTGGTGCCGACGACCTCGACGGCGGTGATGGGCTTTCCCTTCGAATACTTCTGGACGAAGATCTTCCCCTCACGGTGGACTTCCGCGATGAGCAGGTCGGACAGCGCGTTCACGCAGGAGACGCCCACGCCGTGCAGACCGCCGGAGACCTTGTAGCTGTTCTTGTCGAACTTGCCGCCCGCATGGAGGACCGTCAGGACGACTTCCAGCGCGCTGCGGTGCTCCTTCTCGTGCATACCGGTCGGGATGCCGCGGCCGTTGTCCTTGACCCGGACGGAATTGTCCTCGAGGATGGTCACCTCGACATCCGTGCAGAAGCCGGCCATCGCTTCGTCGATACAGTTGTCGACGACTTCGTAGACCAGATGGTGGAGACCTCTTTCACCGATGTCTCCGATATACATGGAGGGGCGCTTGCGCACCGCCTCGAGACCTTCCAGGACCTGGATACTGTTGGCTGAATACTGCTCCTCAGCCTGCTTCAATTCCTCGATATCTGCCATAATTTGCACGTTTCCATATAATCGTGCAAATATAGCATTTTTTTCCTAGAAATTCAAGACGATTCCGGCCGTAAAATACATTCCGGCCTCGGCGTGGAGCGGGGTTTCCTGGACCACCTGGTTCAGCAGGTTGCCGCCCTTGGCCCAGAAGCCGAAGCGGTGGGTGAACCGGTACTCCGCGAACAGGCCGAGATCCACCCAGCCGGGGACGCGGTACACCGTCGTGACTTCCCCCGACGCGTCGGGCGTGGTGACGGAGGCTTTCCGGCCCGTGGACCAGGCGATGTCCAGGCCGCCCTTCATCCGCTCGCCGTAGTTGTACGCGGGACGGATGAACCCGGTGAAGGCCGCCGGGGCGAACGCACCGGTGCCGGCGATGTTCGTATGCCGGTAGGACAGCCTGCCGTCGACGGTCACGCTCTCGGACTTCCAGCCGTAGTCGAGGTCGACGAAAAAGAGGTTGAAGCCCTTTTCGACCAGCGAGGGCCGAAGGACCTGGCGCTCGGCGGTCTCCGCCGGCTGGAGGGTGCCGGAATAGCTTCCCGCAGGGGCGGTATAGGTGAGCAGATACGAAACCATTCCTTCCACGGGCGCATAGGTCCAGCGGGCGTAGCCGCCCTGCAGGTCATAGCGGAAGCGGCTGGCGATGTTGCCCCGCGCACCGATCATCGCGCGGATCCGCTCCACGGAATGGCCGTACTCGGCGTCATACGAGAAGGGATGCGAGAAGAACTGGCCGGACAGGGTGTTGAACCGGTCGCCGCCCGTCGCGGAGGTCTGGAGAACCAGCCGGTCGTCCAGCACGTGGAAGTCGATGTGGACGTCCGGATAGATGAAGCCGGACTTGTGCTGGAAGTCCTTGGACCAGAGATTGAACTCCTCCGAATAGATGAGCCAGGCCACCTGGGCGCCCAGGCTGAAGCGCCAGCGGTCCAGGTTGAACTGGTACTTGGGGGTGAGGGCCATCCGGCCGGTATAGCCGGCGAAATCGCCCATATAGCGCGCCAGGTCCAAGTTCAGGCCCACCAGGGCGCGATGGTCGGCGTCCAGCACGGGGCCGGCTTCGCCGGCGAAGCCGAACTTGCTCTCGCGGAAGTCGTCCGCGACCCGCGAGAAACTCGACAGGTCGCCGCCCAGGAGGGAGTAGTCGATGGCCGCGTCATACAGCAGGTGCGGCTCGTCCGAAGGCAGGGAGCGGACGCGGGCCTTCGCCTCGAGGCCGCTCATCTTCTGGTAATGATAGGCGTCATTGGCCATCCGGTGGCGGAAGCCGAGGTCCAGGGTGGCCAGGCCGCCGTCCCAGTTGAAAGCGCCGTCGACGCCGGCCTTCGTGTCGGCCAGGTAGCCCTTCATCTTCTCCCCGGACTTGACAACCGGCACGACGCCGTCCTGGGGCGTTCCCAGGGCGAAATCGTGGTACCGGCCGAAATAGGACTGGTGCGTGGCGTACACGCTCAGGCGGAACTTCTCCTTCTGGAGCGGCGTCCATACCAGGTCCAGCTCCGGATGGAGGGTGAAGCCAGCACCGGCGCGGAGATAGAACTTCTCCGTCGTGGAAGGCTTGGGCGTGGGTTTGAGCTGCACGTAGTAGGGTGTGAACTCGTAGGCGCCCTGATAGGGCTTCTCGAACACGGAATAGTCGAAATCCAGGTTGAACCGGGTCACGGAATCCGGCACCTCCATCTGACGGGCGGGCTTGGTGATGGCGGAGGCGCCGCCCTCGTAGGCGTTCGTGACCTCCACGGTCGGATTCAGGTTCTGTCCATAGGCCAGGGCGGTCACCGCCGCCGCAAGGGCCGTCGCAAGGATATGCTGTCTCATTTTCGCGCTACTTGTTAAGTTTTCTCAGCCGCAGGTCCACCTGGTCCAGGACCTCGTCCTCGGGACCGTACGGCTTATACCCGGACTTGATGCTGTCGAAGGTGGCCTTCGCCTGGGCCATGTTGCCGTTCTCGGCGAAGGTGTCGCCCAGGACGATGAACGCCTTGGCGAGCCAGTAGTTCTGGCCGGCCGCCTTGGCCGAGAAGTCGTAGACCTTGTCCTCGATGCCGGCGAACTCGGCACGGTCGAACTTGTCCTGGATGATCAGGTACGCGGCCTCGGCGCCTTCGTCGGTGGAAGGGTCCTTGGCGAGCTGCTCGAAGATGCCATAGGCTTCCGCGCGGCGGCTCATCCCGAGGCAGGACTTGGCGCGGACGTAGTCGGCCTCGCGACGGAGGTCGTCGGAGACGCCGCGGCCTCCGCGCACGGACTGCGCGGCGGCGAGGGCGTCCTCGAATTCGCGGGCCCTGAAGGCGGAGCGCATCAGGCCCACGGAAGCGGCGGCCTTGTTGTCGTCCAGCTGCGCCACCTCCTGGAGCTTCAGGTAGGAACTGTAGGCCTTGGGATAGCGCTGCATCGAATAGGACAGGTCGCCCAGCCGCAGCCAGGCGGTCTCCAGGAAGGAGCCCTCCAGGCCGCGCTCGAGGGCGGCGGCGTAGGCGTCGACCGCCTTCTCCTTGTCGCCCAGGCCGCGGTAGCACTCGCCCAGGTAGAACGAGGCCTCCGCCACCTTGGCGCCCTCGGGATACTTCTCGAGATAGCTCCGGAACGTGCTCTCGGCCTTCGCGTAATTGCCTCCGAGGAAGATTTCCTCGGCGGTGCCGAAGTAGACTTCCTCCTTCTGCGCGTCGGTGCGAGAGGCCTTGTCGCCCAGGCTGTTCACGAAGGCGAGGTAGGCGTCCGGCTCCTGGCGGGTGCGGTAGATGGACTCGACCGCGAGGAGAGCGTCATCGGCATAATCACCGCCCTGGGCGGCGACTTCCCGGTAGTACTCGAGGGCCTTGGCGTCATCCCCGGCGTTGCGGGCGATCATCCCCAGCTCCAGCAGGGCCCGGGTCGCATAATCGGGATCGTCGGTGGAGGCGCGGAGGGTCCGGAACGTCCGGACGGCGTCCTCGGGCTCACCCACGGAAACATAGGCGCGCCCCAGCTCGTACATCGCGTCGGCATAGTACGGAGCGCTCGGAGAGGCCTTCTTCACGCGCTCCAGGAACTGGACCTTGCGCGGGAAGTCGCGCACCAGGCCGCAGGCCACGCCGGCGCGGTAGTACGGGTAGATGTCGTCGGGGTCGGGATAGTCGGCCAGCTTGCGCTCGAAGGCGGCGATGGCGGTCGTGTAGTCCTTCTGGAAGAAGTAGCAGTCGCCGATGCGGGTTTCGGCGTCGGCCCCGCGGGTGTCGTGCCGGCCGGCGAGGTAGTTGTTGAACCACTTCAGGGCGGCGGGATAGTCCTCCTCCTTGAAGAAAGTGTAGGCGATGTCATAGGGGATCAGGTCCCCTTCCGTCTTGCCGTCCAGGGCGGACAGGTTGTACAGGTCCATCAGGACGGCGCGGGCGTCGGCCCACTTGCCGTCGCGGAAGTAGGATTCGGCGATCCAGAAGCGGGAGAGCTGGTTGAAGGGATCCTGGCGGGGGCTGTAATAGGCGGCGGCCTTCAGGTGCGGCACCGCGTCGCGCCAGGCGCCGTTCTGGATGAGCTGGTTCGCGCGGAGGAAGTAGGCCTTCATATAGTTGGACTGCATCCGCGGGTCCAGCGTCTCGATGTTGTCGTAGGCCGCGACGGCGGCCTCGTAGTCGTGGTTCGCGAGGGCGGCCATCGCCATATAGCTGTAGATCTGGTCCCCCTTGGAGAGCGCGTCATAGCGCTTCATATAGTCGTTGAAGGCCGACACGTCGTTGTTCAGGTCGAACGCGAGCTTCGCGTAATTGAAATACGCGTCCTCCTGGATGTCCTTGTTGAACGGAAGGGCGGCGGCGTCCTTGAAAGCGTCCAGGGCGGCCACCTTGTTGCGCAGCTGGATGTAGCTGTAGCCCAGCTGGTAGTTCGCGATCTGGCCCAGGGAGTCGGTGCGCTCGGGCATCTGGCTGAAGCTTTCCACGGCGCCCTGCCAGTCCTCCACCGCGTACAGGACGGAGCCGGCGTAGAACCAGTCGGACCGGTTGCGGGAGGTCTTCTCCTCGAGGTTCTTCTGGTAGTAGGAACGGGCCTTCTCCTTGTCGCCGAGCACGAGGTAGGACTCGGACATGATGCGGGCGAAGTGCGGCTGGCGGTCCGCCGGGATCTGGTCGTAGACGTCCTCGCCGAACTTGACCACATAGTTGTAGTCCTTCTCGTTGAAGCGGCATTCGAGGATGTAGTAGTTCGCCAGCTGGGTGAAACGCGGGTCCGCCGCGGACTTGGCGAACCAGTCGGCCGCCTCCCGGAAGTCGCCCAGGGAGTAGCAGACATAGCCCAGCGAGTACTGCGCCGGGGCCGTGTAGTCGGACGGCGGGAGGTTCTGCATCTTCTCCAGAAGCATCCGGGAGAGGGCGAGGTCGCCGCTGCCGAAGGCGCTGTAGCCCTTCTTGTACAGGTATTCGGCCACCTGTCCGGGCATCAGCTCGTCCTGCGAGACGCAGTCGAAACGGTACGCGGCCTGCTCATAGGCGCCGCGGTCGAACAGGTCCTGCGCCCAGCGGAAGTTCACCTGCGGGACCAGCGGGGATTCGGGCCAGCGGTCCAGGAAAGCTTCGGCGCGACGCTCGTAGCCGGGAGTCTGGAGTTCGATGGCGCAGAGGGCCGCGTAGCCTTCGGCTTCGCTGCCGGGGATGCGCTCCAGCAGCTGGGCGGCCTCCGCGTACATACCGTGCCCGTAGAGGTCGAGGGCGCGGCGGTATTCGGGGGTCTGGGCGGAGGCGGCTCCCGCGAGGAGGAGGGCCGCCAGGGCCAGGATCAGTCTTTTCTTCATCTTCACGTAGATTATTTTACAAATTTACGAATTTTTCTGATTATCTTTGTGTAATCCAGTCCAAAAACGCAATGGAACCCATCATCCAATTCAGCGGCGCAGACATCCTGGGCGGGGACAGCGTCGTCATCTACGGCCTCGACATGGCCATCTTCCCGGGCGACTTCGTGTACATCGTCGGCAAGGTGGGCTCGGGCAAGACCTCCATCATCCGGACGATGACGGCCGAAAACCGGCTCGCCCAGGGGGAAGGCACCGTCTGCGGGTTCAACCTCCGTGACATCCGTACAAAAGACATACCGATGCTGCGCCGGCGCCTGGGCGTCGTGTTCCAGGATTTCCAGCTGCTGATGGACCGCTCGGTGGAGGCGAACCTCGAGTTCGTCCTCCGCGCCACGGGCTGGAAGGACCGCATCGCCATCGACACCCGCATCGGGGAAGTCCTGGAGGACGTGGGGATGGGAACCAAGGCCCACAAGATGCCGCACCAGCTTTCCGGCGGCGAACAGCAGCGCATCGCCATCGCCCGCGCCCTGCTGAACCACCCCCAGGCCATCCTCGCCGACGAGCCCACCGGCAACCTGGACGGCGAAACCGCCGACGGCATCCTGAAGCTCCTCCGCAAGCTCAACGAGGAAGGCACGGCCATCGTGATGGTCACGCACAACCGCTCCATCTTCGAGCGTTTTCCCGGCCGCGTCTTCTCCTGCGCCGACGAGCGCTGCACCGAGATCATCGAGGACGACACCTTCGAACTGGACCTCACGATATGACGCGCAAAGAACGCTTCGCGGGCATCGTCGATTGGTTCGAACAGAACGTTCCCGTCGCCGAAACCGAACTCCACTACGGCAACCCCTACCAGCTGCTCGTGGCGGTCATCCTGTCAGCCCAATGCACGGACCGGCGGGTGAACATCGTCACCCCGCCCCTGTTCGAACGCTTCCCCACCCCGCAGGACCTGGCAACCGCCAGCTTCGACGAGGTATATTCCTATGTAAAAAGCGTTTCCTACCCGAATTCCAAGACGGAGCACCTGATCGCGATGGCGCAGAAACTGCTGGGCGATTTCGGCGGCGAAGTGCCCTCCGACATCGACGCGCTGATGACCCTCCCGGGCGTCGGCCGCAAGACCGCGAACGTCATCGCCTCGGTCGTCTACGACAAGCCCGTCATCGCCGTGGACACGCACGTCTTCCGCGTGTCCCATCGGATCGGCCTATCCAATGGCAAGACGCCCCTGGAGGTCGAGCGCGACCTGGAGCGGCACATCCCGGAGCATCTCCGCGCCCGCTCCCACCACTGGCTCATCCTCCACGGCCGCTACACCTGCACCGCCCGCGCCCCCAAATGCGCCGCCTGCGGCCTCACCCCCTGGTGCCGGCAGTACGCCGAGGAACACACAGGAACACGATAGCCAGGGCGAAGCCCAGGACGAAGGCGGGGATGGAGGCTTCGGCGCCGAAGGAGCCGCCGGTGAGCCAGTCGGACCCCTGGATGACCGGGTCGATGAGGGACGGGGTACCATTCCCGGAGACAGCAAAACCGAAGACCGGGCCCTGGAAGTAGTTCCAGGACCAATGGATGCCGATGGGCAGCCACAGGGTGCCGGACCACTTGTAGGCGGCGCCCAGCAGGAGTCCCGCCTCGACGGCGATGGCCAGGGAGGACCAAACGGTGGCATTGTCGTTGGAGATATGGACGAAGCCGAAAATCAAGGCCGAGACGACGAGGGCGACAAGCGTTCCCCACCGGTCGTCGATCATCCGGAACACGATCCCCCGGAACAGGACTTCCTCTCCGACCGCGACGACCAAGAACATGAACAGATTGCCGATCAGGTTGTTCCAGTCCCATTGGACACTGCCGACCCGGTATCCGCCCAGAAGGGCGATGACGCCCGTCACCACGATGAAGAAAAGGATGCCGATCCCGAAGCCCA
>CAMNGM010000044.1 GCA_946538425.1 uncultured Bacteroidales bacterium
GACGGACTCCTTCTCCATCCTGGGCTACCCGTTCACGGGAAGTATCAAGAGTTAGATATGGGGGGCGATGGGGTGTCCGGGGGACTCCGCTTCGCTCCGGCCCCTCCCATTGTCTCCTGCGTCCCCGCAAGCGGGAACTTGTATCCAACGGGCCCCTCCCCCTATATTTGTCCGGGGGTGGACAAACCCCCGGACACCCCATCGCCCCCCAAGAGCAAAAAAAACTCCGGCCTCAAGGTCGGAGTTATTTTTGGTATGGACCGGTCGATTACTGGGCGGGTTGGGCAGCCTGGGCCTGCGCCTGGAGCTCCTGCTGGAGCTGCTCGAGGGTACGGCCTTCCTTGATGCCGAGGGACTTGCGGGCGGCCGGGGTGAGGTCCACGACGGCGGTCTCATCGAAATAGAGGGCGGAGCCGGAATCGAAGACGGCCAGGATGCCCTGGGCCTTCGCGAGGTCCTGGACGGCCTTCTGGGCCTTCTCCATGATCGGGTTCATCAGCTCGGCCTGCTTTTGCTGCAGTTCCTGGGAGATGGTCTGCTGGAATTCCTGGATGCGGTTCTGGATGTCGACCAGTTCCTTCTCCTTGGCCTCCTTGATCGCGGTGGTCCAGGTGGCGGACTTCTGCTGATACTGGTTGGCCTTGGTCTGATATTCCTCGACCATCGAGGAGAATGTCTCCTGCGCCTCGTTCTGCATCGCGTTGATCTGTTCGCGGGCGGCGTCGGCCTCGGGGGCGAGCTGATAGAGTTCGGTGAAGTTGACACGGCCGAGCTTCTGGGCGGAAGCGGCGAGGGTCAGGAGCGCCATGGCGGCGATAGCAAGAATCTTTTTCATATTACGTTGTAGTTTTTAGATTTCGTGTCGGTAAGGGTGAAGGCAAAAGTTGTACCAAACGCTAGAACTGCTGTCCGATGACAAAGTGGAACTGGCTCCCGCCGTTCTTGGTGTCGTCGAAGCCGTAGCCCCAGTCGACGCCCAGCAGGCCGATCATCGGGAGGAACACGCGGACGCCCACGCCGGCGCTCCGCTTGATCTGGAACGGGTTGAACTCGCGGATGTCCGCCCAGCAGTTACCGCCCTCGAGGAAGCCGAGGACATAGATGGTGGACTGCGGTTCCAGGATCACCGGATAGCGGAGTTCGACCGTGAACTTGTCGTAGATGTTACCCGCATACGTTCCCTGGGAACTGTACGGGGTGACGCGCATCGGCGTGAGGGAATAGTCCTCGTAGCCGCGCAGGGAGATGATTTCCGAGCCGTAGGTCATATAGCCCGACATACCGTCGCCGCCCACCTGGAAACCTTCGAACGGGGAATAGCCCCAGTTGCGGTTGTAGTAGCCCAGGAAGCCGAACTGCGCGCGGCTCATCAGCACGAGGTCGCCCACCAGCTTGGTGTAGACGGCGCCGCTGAACTTCCACTTGTGGTATTCGATCCACTTGTAGCGGTTCGCCGAGCTCCATTCGTTCTGGATGTTGCCCATGCTGTCCATATAGGTGGCGTCGTAGTTCACGTCCTTGTAGCTGCCCACCTTGACCTTCTCCCCGTTCTTGAAGGTGTACCTGCGGAGCAGGGAATAGGGCGGGGTGAGCTGCACGGAGGCGGAGAATTCGGAACCCTGGCGCGGGTAGATCTGCTGGTCGGAGGAGTTGCGGGTCAGCGAGAGGGTGTAGCTCAGGTTGTGGGAGACACCGTCCGTGAAGGCGAAGTAGCTCTGGTACCAGTTCGTGAGCTTATACGTCTGCCAGCTGAGGTTGTTGTACAGGACGAAGTAGTTGTCCGGCCACTTGAGCCGGTTGCCGAGTCCGGCGTTGAAGCCGAAGACCTCGAACATGCGGTCCGTGGAGAGGAGGCCGATGTACAGGTAGGAGTCCGTCATCCGGGAATAGTAGCCGGAGAGGCTGAGGGAGGTCGGTTTCTTGCCGAAGAGCCACGGCTCCATAAAGCTGGCGCTGAGGGTCGTGTAGTAGCGGCCGTTCGTCTGGAAGCGGAAGGAGAGCGTCTGCGCGTCGCCCAGCGGGACCGGGCGCCAGGCCCCCTTCTCGAACATCCGGCGCGTGGAGAAGTTGTTGAAGCTCACGCCCGCGGTGGCGACGAAGGTGCGGCCGCCCCAGCCGCCGGAGAGTTCCAGGGTGGAGGACGGCTTCTCCGTGACGTTGTACACCAGGTCCACCGTGTTGTTCAGCTGGTTGGGGATGACGGAATAGCCGCCCGGCTTCATGATGGCCTCCGCGTCGAACTGGCCGAGGGAGGCGATTTCACGGATGGAGCGCTCGAAGTCCGTCTGGCTGAACAGGTAGCCCGGACGGGTCATGATCTGCCGGCGGACCACCTTCTCGTTCGTGAGGTCGTTGCCGTTGATGACGATGTTGTTCAGGGTCGCGGGCTTGCCTTCGGAGATGCGCATTTCCACGTCGACGGAGTCGTTCTGGATGTTCACCTCCACCGGATTGACCTGGAAGAACAGGTAGCCGTTGTCCTTGTAGAGCTTGGAGACGTCGTAGTCGGTCTGCTTGCCGCCGCCGTGGAGACGCTTGTCCATCGTCACCATATCATAGACGTCGCCCTTCTTGATCTGGAGGATCTCGTCGAGGACCTCCGAAGGATAGACCGAGTTGCCGGTCCAGGTCACGTTGCGGAAATAGTATTTCGGACCTTGGTCGAAGACCATGTCGATCCCCAGGTGCTTGGGGTCCTCGTAGTAGATGGAGTCGCGGACCAGGCGGGCGTCACGGTAACCGGCCTCGTTGAAGGCTTCCAGGACGGTCTTGCGGTCCGTCTGGTACTCCTTCTCCTTGAACTTCTTGGACTTAAAGAAGTTGTACCACTTGTTGGAGTGGGTCTCCTTCATCGCCTTGGCCAGCTTGTACTCCGACACGTCCTCATTGTGGCCCTTGAAGTTGATGTCCCGGATGCGGACCTTCTCGCCCTTCTTCACGTCGAAGTTCACCCGGATGGCGCTGCGGATCACCGTGTCCTTCTGCACCTGGGTGTCCACCTCGCAGAGGAGGTAGCCCTTCTCCTTGTAGTAACGCTTGATGATGTCCTCGGAGGTTCGCTGCACGTAGTCGGAGAATTCGCGGCCCGGACGGAGGTTCAGGCGCTCCTGCAGGTCCTTCCGTTCGCCGGACTTGACGCCGGAATAGGTCCAGCGGGATACGCGGGGACGTTCCTTGACGATGATCTTGAACCACGCGGTGTCCTGCGCCACGTTCAGCGAGTCCACGACCATCGACACGTCCTCGAAGAAGCGCTGCGCGACCAGGCGCTTGACGATGCCGGTCACGTCCTCGCCCGGGACGGTGAGTTTCATCCCGTTGCGGATGCCGGTCAGCTGCAGGACCTGGTTCGCGCCGAAGTACTGGTTGCCTTCCACACCGACGCCGCCGACCACGTAAGTCTTCGGATTGCTGTAATCTATCTCGATCGATTCCCGCCCCGTCTGGGCCCGAAGGGTCATCCCCGCGAGGCCGAGCAGCAGGAGGCAGGCTATCTTGCGTATCATCATCGTTTCTCTCATTATCCTGCAAAGATAATTCTTTTATTTCACTTTTCCATATCTGCGGTCCCGCCCGGCATAGGTTTCGAGGGCGGCGCGGAACTCCGGCTTGCGGAAATCGGGCCAGAGGACCTCGGAGAAGACGAACTCCGTGTAGGCGCACTGCCAGAGGAGGTAATTGGAGATGCGCTGCTCCCCGGACGTGCGGATCAGCAGGTCCGGATCGGGGATCCCGGCGGTCACCAGGTAGCCGGCGAAATCGTCCGCCGTCATCGCCTGGACGCCCTTGGGGCCCTTCTCGGCCGCGGCTTTCTTCATCGCCTGGAGGATGTCCCACTGCCCGCTGTAGCTGAGGAAGACGACCAGGGTCATCCGCGCGCAGCCGGCGGTCTTCTCCATCAGGGCGTCGATGGCGGCGTTCAGCTTCTCGGAGAGGCGGGCCCGGTTGCCGAGCACGACGAAACGGACACCATTGTCCATCAAGGTCTTCACCTCGCCGTGGATGGCTTCCATCATCAGTTCCATCAGGCGGTTGACCTCCGCCTCGGGACGGTTCCAGTTCTCTTCGGAAAAGGCATAGAGGGAGAGGTACTTCACCCCCGCCTCCACGGCGGCCTCGGTGCAGGCGCGGACGCTTTCCACCCCCGCCATATGGCCATAGACACGCTCCTTCCCGCGGGCTTTCGCCCAGCGGCCGTTTCCGTCCATGATGATGGAGACGTGCTGCGGTACGTTGTTCATACGATTCTATCCGTTGTTTCTCATATCCTCGCCCCAGAACAGCCTGGATGTAAGCGCCCGGACGAAACCGGACTCGGCGAGCCGGATACGTTTCAGCGAAAATTGTGCCATCTCCACGTGGATGGTCCAACCTTGTTCGATTTCCACGGTCTGGTTGTCGGTGGTCATCACGGCGACCCCCTCGCGGCTCTCGAAGGCGATGTCCACCTTCGAGGTTTCCGACACGACCAGCGGACGCACGTTGAGGTTGTGCGGGGCGATCGGGGTGATCACGAGGACCTTAGTGTCGGGCAGGCAGATGGGGCCGCCCGCGCTGAGGGAGTAGGCGGTGGACCCGGAACTGGTGGAGACGATCAGGCCGTCGGCCCAGTAGGTGGGGAGGGTTTCCCCGTTCACCGACACGCGGATGCCGAGGACGGACGCGCCCTTGCGGTGGATGGCCACCTCGTTCAGCGAATAGGGCAGCATCCCGATGTTGCGGCGGGCGTTCGGTCCCTTGAGCGTGGCGTTGAGGACCGTGCGGTACTCGATGCTGAAATTTCCCTCCATCAGGGCCTTGAGGACCGCCTCCGGGCTGTTTTCGCACAGGAACCCGATGCGGCCGAAGTTGACGCCCAGGATGGGAAGGCCGATGTCCGACACCAGATGCGCGGCGGACAGGAACGTGCCGTCGCCGCCCATCGACAGGACCAGGTCCGTCCCCGGGAGGACGTCGTTCCGGGTCCGGATCTCGTATACTTCATAGGAAGCGGCCTGCAAGTCGGCGAGGAGTCCAGTCACGGAAGGGTCTTCCCGCAATCCGTCGTTCAGGATGAAATAACCTATTTTCATTCGGCAGGATCAATTCAGCCGCCAAAAATAACACTTTAAATTATAAAAATCACTATTTTTGTCGCGAAAAAACGACGAACCATGACTCGATTGAGCGTAAATATCAACAAGGTAGCCACCCTGCGCAACGCCCGCGGGGGGAATATGCCGGACGTGACCAAGGCCGCCCTCGACTGCGAGCGGTTCGGCGCGGAAGGGATCACCGTCCATCCCCGCCCCGACGAACGCCACATCCGTTACGCCGACGTGCGGACCATCCGTCCGCTCCTGAAAACCGAATTCAACATCGAAGGAAACCCGATTCCCTCGTTCATCGACCTGGTGTGCGAAGTGGTCCCGGACCAGGTCACCCTGGTCCCCGACGCGCTTGATGCCATCACCTCCAACGCCGGTTGGGACACCCTGAAACACAAGGACTTCCTGACGGAAGTGTGCCGGGAGTTCAAGTCCCGCGGCATCCGCGTCTCCATCTTCGTGGACCCGGATCCCCGGATGGCCGAAGGGGCCGCCGCCTGCGGGGCCGACCGCGTGGAGCTTTACACGGCCGACTACGCCGCGCAGTTCCCGCAGGGCCCGGAGGCCGCCATCGCCCGGTACCTGGAGACGGCGAAGGCCGCCCGCGCCTGCGGGCTGGGCCTGAACGCCGGCCACGACCTGTCCCTGGAGAATCTCGCCTACTTCATCCGGACCATCCCCTGGACGGACGAGGTCTCCATCGGCCACGCCATCATCTGCGACGCCCTCTATATGGGCCTGGAACGCACGATTGCGGCCTACCTTGCGGAAATCCGCAAAAAATAGTTATCTTTGCATTCTTGTATCGAGATTATTAATTGTACCATACATGAAAAAAATCTTCACCCTCTTCAGCGCCGCCCTCGTGGCCGGCCTCTTCCTGAGCAGCTGCAACAACGCGGCCCCTGTCGCCGCCACCGCCACCCAGGCCGACACCACCGCCGCCGCCGGCAGCATCGTCTTCTTCAACATCGACAAGGTCGTCGAGAGCTATGACATGGCGAACGACCTCCGCTCCGTCGTGGAGACCAAGGTCAGCGGCATCCAGTCCGAGATCGACCGCCGCGGCAACAAGCTCCAGAAAGACGCCAACGACTTCCAGAACAAGATGGACAAGGGCCTGCTGACCACCTCCGTGGCCAACGCCCAGTACCAGAAGCTCCAGCAGCAGCAGAACGAGTACCAGCAGTACGTGGTCCGCAAGCAGCAGGAGATGCAGGAGGAGCAGACGGTGATGCTGAACCAGATCATGAACGCCATCGCGGAGTTCGTGCAGGCTTACAACGTGGAGAAGCAGTACGCCCTCATCCTCACCACCTCCGGCGACATCCTCCCGGCTCCCGTGGTGACCGGCAGCGCCGCCCTCGATATCACCGACGAGATCCTGGCCGGCCTGAACGCCGAGTACGTCAAGACCAAGGCCGCCGAGACGAAGTAAGTTCCGGCCCCGATGAAGGTCGCCATACTGTCCAGTTTCTATCCCCTTCGGGGAGGCATTTCCCAGTTCAACGCGAGTTTGCTCGCGGGACTGGGAAAGTTGCACGATGTCAGGGCCTATTCCTTCAAAAGGCAGTACCCTGGGATCCTCTTTCCCGGGAAGACGCAGTATGTGACCCCCGACGACGAAGCCGTCCCCGTGGAGGCGGAAGCCCTCCTCGACACGGTGAACCCATTCTCCTGGGGGAAGACCGCCCGCGCCATCCGCGCCTGGGGTCCCGACCTGCTCGTGATGAAGTACTGGATGTCGTGGTTCGCCCCGTCGCTGGGCTGGGTGGCCCGGCACGCCGGCGCCCGCTGCAAGGTGGTGCCCGTGCTGGACAACGTCATCCCCCACGAACCGCACTGGTTCGACAAGCCCCTGACGCGGTGGTTCCTGGACGCCTGTGACGGGTACGTGACCATGTCCCAAAGCGTCACGGACGACCTCCTGACCCTGAAACCCGACGCCCGGTACGTCCTCCTCCCCCACCCGCTCTATTCCCATTTCGGGGAAAAGCTCCCGCGGGAAGCGGCCGCGAAGGCCCTCTGCATCGACCCGTCCCTGAAGACCCTGCTGTTCTTCGGCCTGATCCGGGACTACAAGGGGCTGGACATCTTGCTGGAGGCTTTCCGGGACCTGCCGGACGACTACCAGCTCGTGGTCGCCGGAGAACCGTACGGCTCCTTCGACAAGTACCAGGCGCTCATCGACGGCCTCCCCGGCAAAGACCGGGTCCACGTGTTCCCGGACTACATCCGGGATTCCGAGGTCAAGACTTTCTTCTCCGCGGCCGACGTGACCGTCCTCCCCTACCGGAGCGCCACCCAGAGCGGCATCTCCTCCATCTCGTACCACTTCGAAGTGCCGATGATCGTCACCGACGTGGGCGGTCTCAAGGGGACCATCGGCGACCGTGGCACGGGAATTGTCGCCCCGGCGGCGGAGCCGGACGCCGTCCGCGGCGAGATCCTCCGCTTTTTTTCAGACCCTTCCGTCCGGACGGACTGCGTCCGGGCGATCCGCCTCGAGAAGGAGCGTCTCGGCTGGGACCGCTTCTGCGCGGACCTCGCCGGCTTCGCGGAACAACTGTAAACGATGAACAAGATGAAACACCGCCTTCTGGTCCTCCTGCTTCTGATCCTGGCCGTCCCCGGCCGGGACGTCTTTGCGCAGGACTATCCGCCGGTCCCTGTCACCGTCTCCCGGTCGCAGGTGAACATGAACGGGAAGAACTACTACGTCCATATCGTCCTCGAACGCCAGACCATCTACGGCATCACCAAAGCCTACGGGGTCACCGAAGAGGACCTCTATGCCGCCAACCCGATGCTGGCCCAGGAAGGGCTCAAGGCCGGAACGGTCATCTACATCCCGACCGTTTCCGAGCCGAAAGCGACGCATCAACCCGCAGGACAGAGGGAACCGGCGGCCAAGGAACAGAAACCCGCCGTGGCCAAGGAGCAGCCCGCCCCGAAGGAGAGCACGCCCGCGCCGAAAGAAAAAAAGCCATCCGCTGTGGACACCAAGCCCGCGCCGACTCCCGACGCGGACGGATTCATCCAGCATACCGTCAAGTGGTTCGAGGACATCTATGACGTCGCCAAGACCTATGGCGTGACCGCCCAGGAGATCATGGCGGCCAACGGGCTCAAATCCAGCCGGATATCCAAACGCCAGACCCTCCGCATCCCCGCCACCGACAAGGCCCGGGAGAGCCTGAAGGGCCTCCTTCCCGCCACGCAGCAGCCCGTCGCCCAGCAGCCGGCGCAGGCCGGAACCGACCGGGAAGAAGTCCCGGCCCAGGCCGGGAATCCCGTCGTGGAGCAGCCCGCCACCGTCGAGACGGCTCCCGAGGCGACCGCCGCCCCGGAACCGGAGGACGACATCCTGGACCGGCTGACCGGCGCGGCCGGGAACGGCAAGGCCGAACTGGCCCTGATCCTGCCCTTCAATGCCGCCGGGAGAGCCAGCGAAACCAATATGGACTTCTACTCCGGCGTCCTGATGGCCCTCCGCGACCTCGAAAAGGAAGGCGTGAAGACGACCCTGAACGTCTTCGACCTCCAGGCCGGCGTCCCTTCGTCCTACGACCTGGGCAAGAATGACTTCATCCTGGGCCCGATCACCACCGGCGACCTGACCACGATCCTCGGCGTGACGGGCGGACGGGTTCCGGTCGTCTCCCCGCTGGACCAGCGGGCCGGCAGCCTGGCCGGCACGCACGACGGTTTCATCCAGGCGCCCTCTTCCACCGACAGCCAGTACGCCGACCTGGCGGCCTGGGCGGCCGAAGACTGCGTCCGGGGCGACCAGATCGTCCTGGTGACGGAAAAATCCACGAACGGCAGCACGGCCGCCGCCGTGGGCGTCCGGGAGGCGCTCCTGGCTGCAGGAACCGCCTTCGAGGGCGTCAGCTGGACCCAGGGCGAGGGACGCTCCCTCCCCGCCGCCCTCACGTCCCGGCTGACCAAGGGCGGGGTGAACCGCATCATCGTCGCCTCCGAGAAAGAGACGTTCGTGAGCGACCTGGTCCGCAACCTCGGCATCCTGCTCGGACGGGGCTACAAGATCGTCCTCTACGCGCCTTCCCGGGTGCGCACCTTCGACACGATCGACAGCAGTCTCTACCACCAGTGCTTCCTGCACATCTGCTCGCCGTATTTCGCCGACTATGAGCTGGACCACGTGAAATCGTTCGTCCGCAGCTACCGCGCCCTGTACCGGACCGAACCCAGCCAGTTCGCCTTCCAGGGATACGACCTCGCCCGCTATTTCGCCGACCTGGTCGCCCGATACGGCGCCCGGTGGACCCAGGCGCTCCGCCAGGTGACCGGTTCCGGCATCCATACGGACTTCCGCTTCGAGCCCGTCCGGGGCGGATCCTTCCGGAATACCGCCATCCGACGCATCGTCTACAACACCGATTATTCGACCGAACTCGTCCGATAAGTTTATGGAAAGTGTCCGTTGCCTCATCCTCGGCGGAGGTCCCGCCGGATTCACCGCCGCCATCTACGCCTCCCGCGCCAACCTGTCCCCCGTCCTGTACGAAGGCATCCAGCCGGGCGGCCAGCTCACGACCACGACCATCGTGGAGAATTTCCCGGGCTTCCCGGGCGGGGTGGACGCCAACAACCTGATGGACCAGATGCGCGAGCAGGCCAAGAGTTTCGGGGCCGACGTCCGCAGCGGCGTCGCCACGGCCGTGGACCTCTCCGGGCGGCCGTTCAAGGTCGTCATCGACGGGGAGAAGGAAATCGCCGCCGACGCGCTCATCATCGCGACGGGAGCGACGGCCCGCTACCTGGGCCTTCCCTCGGAGGAGAAATACAAGGGGGCGGGCGTGTCGGCCTGCGCCACCTGCGACGGCTTCTTCTACCGGAAGCGCACCGTCGCCGTGGTGGGCGGCGGCGACACGGCCTGCGAAGAGGCCATCTACCTCGCCTCCCTCGCCAAGAAAGTGTATATGATCGTCCGCCGCGACGTCCTGCGCGCATCCAAGGCGATGCAGGAGAAGGTATTCGCGACGGAGAACATCGAAATCCTCTGGAACTGCAACACGCAGGAAGTCCTCGGAGACGGTTTCGGCGTCACCGGCGCCCGCCTTGTCCGCAAGGATGGCACTGTCTTTGATATCGACATCGACGGCTTCTTCCTCGCCATCGGCCACCATCCCAACTCGGAGCTGTTCGCCCCCTGGGTGGAGACCGACGCGGCCGGCTACATCGTCACCGAAGGGAAATCCGCCCGCACCCGCGTGGCGGGCGTCTTCGCGGCCGGCGATGTCCAGGATCCCACCTACCGTCAGGCCATCACGGCCGCGGCGTCTGGATGCGTCGCCGCCCGGGACGCGGAGAAGTTCCTGCTAGAGATCTGAAACACGGAGTCATGAACATGAAACTCAAAACGATTGTCCTCATTATCGCGGCCCTGGCCGCCCTGGCGGCCTGCAAGTCCCAGTTCGAGACCCTGCTCTCGTCCAACGACGTGGACGCCAAATACAAGGCGGCGATGGAACTGTTCAACAACGGAAAATACCTCAAGGCCGGCCAGCTCTTCGAGTCGATGGCCATCCTGACCGACGGTACCGAACGGGACGACACGGTCCGCTACTACTGGGCCCTGTCCAACTACCGCTACAAGGACTACTACACGGCGGAATCCAACTTCGCCAAGTTCATCGAGAAGTATCCGCAGAGCCCCTTCACCAGCGACGCCCGCTTCATGCGCATCGACTGCCTGTACCGGGCCACCTACCGCTGGGAGCTGGACCAGTCCCCCACCCGGGCCTGCCTCGCCACCATCACGGAGTATCTGACCGAGTATCCCGCCGACGGGCCGCACGTGGAAGCCTGCGTCAAGATGATCAACGACCTGCGCGACCGCCTGGACCGCAAGGCGTTCGAGAACGCCCGCCTCTACTACAAGATGGAGGACTACCTCGCCGCCCGCGTCGCCCTCCGCAACGTCCTGAAGGACAATGCCGAAAATGCCTACCGCGAGGACATCCTGTACTATACCGCGATGGCCTCCTACCACTACGCCCGGTTGAGCGTCCCGGCCAAGCAGAAGGAGCGCTACCTCGTCTTCGTGGACGACTACCTCAATTTCATCGGCGAAAACCCGGAATCCAAGTATCGCCGCGAACTGGATGCGATGTACCGCCGTTCCCAGCGCGCCCTCGGCCGCTACGACGGCGTCGACGAGGAGCTGGAGCTCAAGGCCAAGGACTTCGAGCGCGAGCGCAAGGCGATGGAGAAGAATGCAGATCAAAAATAATTGAAACCCTGTCGGCGAAAGTGCAGTAATAATTATTGGAAACTTAAAAATCAGCAGAAGAAATGGACGCCAACAGCAAGAAGAAAGTACCGGGCAACACCATCACGCGCGACATCCGCACCCTGGCCGCCCCGACCGGCAATATCTACGAATCCGTCGTGATCCTGTACAAGCGCGCGAACCAGATCGCCGCCGCCGAGAAGAAGGAACTCACCAAGAAACTGGAGGATTTCCGCAACGACCGCGACACGATGGAGGAAGTGTTCGAGAACAAGGAGCAGATCGAGATCTCCAAGTACTACGAGCGCCAGCCCAAGCCGGACCTCGTGGCCATCTCCGAGTTCGAGAACGGGGAACTCTACTACCGTCGGGCACAGAGCGCGAACCCCATCGACATCAACGGCGAGGAGTAATGCTCCGCTCGCTCCACGTCCGGAACTACGTACTGATCGACTCTCTGGAAATTGATTTTCCGGAGGGTCTCGTCATTATAACCGGACAGACCGGAGCGGGCAAGTCCATCCTCCTCGGCGCCCTGGGCCTCGCCCTGGGCGGCAAGGCCGACGCCTCCCTGGTGGGGGCGCACGGCGACACCTGCGTCGTGGAGGCGGAGTTCTCCGTGGACGGAAATGCGCCCTTGCAGGCCTTGATGGCCGAGAACGACCTGGAGGTGGGCGACGCCCTCCTCATCCGCCGGACTCTGAACCGGACGGGGCGGTCGCGGAGCTTCGTCAACGACGAGCCCGTGTCCCTGCCCGTCCTGCAGGCCCTCTCGGAGCACCTCCTCGACATCCACTCCCAGCACCAGACGCTCCGGCTGGCCGACCCGGCCTTCCGGATGTCCCTGCTGGACCATTACGCCGGGAACTTTTCCCCCGTCATTCCCGGCTCGACATCCCCCGTCATTCCCGGCTCGACATCCTCCGTCATTCCCGGCTCGACCGGGAATCTCGACGCCTGCCGGAAGGCCTGGAACGACCTCCAGGGGCTCCGGAAGGAGCTTTCCGAAGTGACGGACCGGCTGCGGCGCCTGGCCGCGGAAAAGGACTACAACCAGGCCCTGTTCGCCCGCCTGGAAGAAGCGAAACTCCGGGACGGCGAACTGGAGGAACTGGAAGCAGAACAGAAGCAGCTCGCCCACGCGGAGGAGCTGAAGGAATACCTGAATGGCTGCGAGGACATCCTCGCCCCGGCCGACGACCGCGCGCCCCTCACGGCGCAGCTGAAGGAGGCCGAGAAGCAGGCCGCCCGCGCCGCCCGCTTCATCCCCGCGCTGGAACCGCTCGTGCAGCGGCTGGAATCGGCCCGGCTGGAGCTGGAGGACATCGCGGACGAGTTGGAGGGCGCGAACGCGCGCATCGACGTCTCCCCGGACCGCCTGGAGCAGGTGGAGGACCGGATGTCCCTCCTGTACGACCTGATGAAAAAGCACGGCGTGCAGACGATCGGCGAGCTGATCGCCGAAAGGGACCGCCTCTCCGAGGCCCTTTTCGACTCCACGGCCCTGGAAGAGCGGCGCGTGGACCTGGAAAAGAGCCTCCACAAAGCGGAGAAGGCCTACGCCGTGGCGGCGGACGCCTTGCACGACGCCCGCGCGAAGGCGTCGGAAGGCTTCGCCGACGCCATCCTGGCGTCGCTTGCCTTCCTGGAGCTGGACCACGCCGTCTTCCGCGTCGACCTGGCCGAGGCGCCGGAAGGCCCCGCAGGCCGGGATGCCGTCCGCTTCCTGTTCTCCTCGACAGGGAAGGCTCCGCAGGACCTGTCCAAGGTGGCGTCCGGCGGTGAACTCTCCCGCATCATGCTCAGCCTCAAGGCGATGATGGCCCGCTACACGGCGATGCCCGCCCTCGTCTTCGACGAAATCGACACCGGCGTGTCCGGCAGCGCCGCGGACCGGATGGGCCAGATGATCTGCCGGATGGGCGCGGACATGCAGGTGTTCGCCATCACCCACCTCCCGCAGGTGGCCGCCAAGGGTGACGCCCATTACCTGGTCACCAAGGTGGACGATGTCACGGACATCCGCCTTCTCACCCGGGAGGAACGGGTGCAGGAAATCGCCCGCCTGCTCAGCGGTTCCGTCATCACCGACGCCGCCGTCGCGAACGCCCGCGCCCTGCTGGCGTTTTGAACTTTTCTAAATTAAGCGTATCTTTGCAGCCTTATGGCCACCCAGACCAATTCAACGATACCCTCCCTGGACGAGTTCCGCACCCGTCTGAAGCGCCACGGCCTCAAGGCGACCCGCCAGCGGCTGGAGGTGCACGAGGCGATGATGGTCCTCGGCCACGCCTCGGCGGACCTCGTCACCGAGGAGATCGCCCGCCGGGGCCGCGTGAAGGTCACGGTCGCCTCGGTCTATAACATCCTGTCGCAGCTGGCGGACCTCAAGATCTACAGCCGCCGCCTCAGCAGCAACAACAAGATGTATTTCGACATCAACAATTTCCGCCATATCCACCTGTACGACAAGGAGAACCACCGGTTCCGCGACATCTTCGACGACGAACTGGCCGAGCTCGTGCAGGCGCACCTGAAGCGGCGCAGGTTCAGGGGATTCACCGTCGAGGACATCGACATCCAGCTGATCGCGCGTCCCACCCGCAAGTCCAAAGCCCTATGAAAAAACTGATCTTCGTCCTCCTGCCCGCCCTGGTCCTCCTCGGCGGATGCAACAAGCGGGACTCCTACACCTATTCCGGCATCGAAGCCGGCACCCTCGGCGGCGGCGTATTCACGACCGACAACGGCACGGAAATGACCGTCGTCGGCAACGAGGAGAAATACGACGTCACCACCACGCGCCGGGTGCTGGTTTCCTACGAGACGCACCCCATCACGGACCCCGCCCACATCGACATCGACCTCAAAGGCCTGCTGGACGCCGGCATCCTCCGGCCCGTCCACGTCCGGTCCCTGCCGACGGACCCGTCCGGATCCCCCCTTCAGGTCAATGACGCCTGGTTCAGCGACGAATACCTGAACATCCTGGCCACCTTCGAGGGGGAAGAACCCGACAAGCACACCTTCACCGCCTCCTATACGGCCGACGAGAAAAGCATCTTCATCCGTCTCGACCACGACGGCAGCCAGGACGCCACCGCCGGGAACACCCCCCTGAGCATCTTCCTGTGCATCCCGATGGACGAACCCGTCCTCTCCTACGAGCAGTACGCCCAGTCCCTGGGCAAGAAGCCCGCGTACCCGGCGCCCGTCATCCTGCAGTGGAGCGCACGGACCCTGGAAGGCGGTCCCCTGACGCTGTTCGAGCGGAAGGGTTCCTACCTTCCCGCGCAAGTCAACTGATTTTTTTGCGCCTATCCCTTGCAGGGAACGATTTTTTTCGTATCTTTGCAGTCCATTACATGGTGGATGTAGTTCAGCTGGTAGAGCATCGGATTGTGGTTCCGAGTGTCGTGGGTTCGAGCCCCATCATCCACCCTAAAACGCTCCCGGAGTTTTCCGGGGGCGTTTTTTTCGTTATATTCGCTATATTTGC
>CAMNGM010000045.1 GCA_946538425.1 uncultured Bacteroidales bacterium
GTATTAGTAGGAGTATGAGACAGAATCAATTGAAAAGACCCGACCAGATCAAGGCTTACCTGGACAAGCACGTGGTCGGACAGGAGGAGGCGAAAAAGACGCTCTCCGTGGCGGTCTACAACCATTACAAGCGGATTCTCCACAAGGACGACCCCGAACGCGGGGCGGACGTGGAGAAGAGCAATATCCTGCTGCTGGGCCCCACTGGCTGCGGCAAGACGATGTTGGTCAAGACCATTGCCAAAATGCTCGGCGTTCCCTTCTATATCGGGAACGCGACCTCGATTACGGCGTCGGGGTACGTGGGAGACGACGTGGAGAGCCTGCTTTCGGGGCTCCTTATGAACTGTGACTATGACGTCGAGAAGGCGAAGACCGGTATCGTCTTTATCGACGAGGTGGACAAGATTGCCAAACGGGAGGCGGGCGTGTCGGTCACGCGCGACGTGTCGGGCGAGTGTGTCCAGCAGGGGCTACTGAAAATGGTCGAGGGGCACAGAATGGGTGTCCAGCCCCAGGGCGGGCGCAAGCACCCGGAGCAGCCGCTCATTTACCTGGACACGACCGATATCCTGTTTATCGGTTCCGGCGCGTTCGTGGGCCTGGACGGGATTGTGGAGCGGCGGACTGGCCGCGACCAGAACCGGATCGGCTTCGGCAATGCGGCAGCCTCCCGGGGCGGCGGCAACCCCTACGCGGACGTGACTGCGCAGGACCTGCGCGATTTCGGACTGATTCCCGAGTTCGTGGGCCGGTTCCCGGTGGTCACGTATGTCGACCCGCTCGACACGACGGCGCTGGAGAATATCCTCACCAAGCCCAAGAACAACCTGGTGAGCCAGTACGCGGAGCTTTTCCGCGAGGACGGGATAACCCTGACCTTTGAGCCAGAGGCAATTACGGCAGCCGCGCAGCTCGCAACGGACCTGGGCACGGGCGCGCGCGGCCTGCGCAGCATAATGGAAAAGGCCATGCGCGACGTTATGTTCGCGGCCCCGAAAGCCGCGTATATGAACGGCAGCCGCGAGATAGTCGTGACCCGCGAAATGATTCTCGGCGCCCACCCGAACGGCCCCGCCCGGGCCGTCTGACGGGCGGGCTACCTGGATCTTGTACAAGGTGTACTTTTTGCGGGGACACCTTGTCCATCAAAACGGCACTACAGCCACACCAAATGGCGAAACAATGTACAAGGTATTTCCTTCAAAATCACACCTTGTACACAAAACCAGTTCACAATCTTGACCATATGTTGATTACAGACCACAATCAGATCGCGGAGGCGATCTCCCAAATCATCGGCGAGGACTCCTACGTCTCCCTCCGCCAGGCGGACTTCGACGAGCTCTGCCCCCACCCCGCCCGCGCCCTCCACATCACCGCCCCCACCCCCGCCCTCCTGCTGGAGAGGCTGGCGCATGAGCTGGCGGCAGGCGAGGGCGAAGTGAGCCCGGCTCGCGAAAACACCCCGAGCGGCATCATCGCCCACCTCCGCTGCGCCAACATCCGCATGTCGGACCTCGAACGGATCGACGCCCTCCTCCCCCGCGCCCCCCACTTCAAGCGAGGCCTCTCCTTCGTCCCCGAGGACGCGGAGAATGAGGTGTGGGTGTTTGAATAAGAACCACGAAAAAAGGTGTGATTGTCGAAATCACACCTTTTTTGTTGTAGCCAGTCCAGGAATCTCCCTACGGCTGATCCTGGTCGTCGGGACCGGCCTCGCGCTCGGCGGCTTCACGGGCCGCCTTGGCGTCGGCGAACGCCTTGGTCATCGTTTCGTTGCCCTTGGTGAGCTTCTTGATGGTGAGGGCGTCGGCCTTGTCGTTCGCGAGACGGAGATTGTTCTCCGAGCCAATCAGGGCGTCCTTGATCTTCTGGAGGTGCGCGATGGACTTGTCGATCTCGTCGATGGCGGCCTTGAACTTGTCGCTGGCGAGACGGTAGTTGCGGCCGAAGGCTTCCTTGAAGTCATTGAGTTGCTGCTCGAAGTTGGTCACGTCGTCGGACTGGCGGCGGGCGATGTCCAGTTCCTTCTTGATGCCGGCCATCTTCTTGGCCGCATTGACCAGAAGCATGATCATCGGCCGGAAGAACTGCGGACGGATCACGTACATCTTGGGATAGCGATGGGAGACATCCACAATACCTTGGTTGTACAGCTCGCTGTCCGGCTCCAAGGTGGAGACGAGCACGGCGTACTCGCAATTCTTGCTGTTGCGGTCCGCATCCAGCTTCTTGAAGAAGTCTTCGTTCTTGTGCTTGGTCGCGGTCTCGTCATTCTCGTTCTTCATCTCGAACATAATGGAGATGTACTCCACGCCGTCCTCGTAATCGCGGAAGATGAAGTCGCCCTTGCTGCCGCCGGAAGCGTCATTGTCCTTCTCGAAATAGGCATTCGGGAACATAGGCCGCATCTCGCCGTTGAAGGTGTTGCTACAGTGCGCCTCGAGGGTCTCGCCCACCATCTTGGTAGATAGCCGCTGCCGAAAGTCCTTCAGGCGCTCAATTTCGTCCTTGGCCAGCTTCAGCCGGACATCGTACTCCTTGCGGACATTCTCTTCCTGGAGCGCGGCCTGCTGCGCGGCCAGTTGGGACCGCGAGCGGAGATCGGCGATTTCGGCGTCCTTCTTCTGGATGGAAACCAGGGCCTTCTGCTGCTCCTGAAGGAGGGCGAGCTGGATGTCGCTGTCCTTCTTGAGGAGGGTCGCCTTCAGATCGGCAATCTCCTTGTCCTTATCGGTGACGGCGTTGCTGACGGCCAGCTTCTGCTTGTCGCCCATGGCGCCGAGTTCCGCCTTCAGGCGGAGAATCTCGCCGTCCTTCTCGCTAATGACCTTGTCCTTGGCGGACAGTTCCTGCTGGTGCGCCTGGCCGGCCCGCGCCTCTTGCGCCTGCCGGCGGGCTTCTTCCTGCTGGTGCAACTCCGCAATCCGGCGCTGAATCTCGGCGTCAAACTCGGTCCCGCGGACCTGGGAAACGATGGAAGCGTAGTCGGCTTCGTTGACCTGGAAAACACTTCCGCACTTGGGGCATTTCAATTCATGCATAAGCTCGTATTCTATCTGCTCGTTTAGTTAAACCTTTTAATAGAAATACGGAGAAGCGGCGAAAATCTTTCACTAGTGATTGCTTTTATTATATCTTCGCTCTTACCGCCCTCAAAATCTCCACCATCGCCCAGGTGTCCTGCTGGCAATAGATTTCAAGCGAGTTCCGACGCTGCGCCTTGTTGATGAGCTTGCCGAAAGTCGGATCCGGGGAATCGTAGTTGAGATAAGTGATGTAGGCCTCGACGCCGTTGCCGACATTCAAGGTGCTGTAAGTGAGCGAAGGGACCAGGACGGGGAGCGTCTTCTTGATGGAGTAGCTGCCACTGAGGTCCGGGTGGTAGTAGTTGATCTGCTTTGCCCGCGCTTCGCCGAAGGCGTCTTTATACAGCTCCTTCTTCGTCTTCAACAAATGAATCAAGTCCGCCGACTTGTCGCGGATGGCGAGCAGCTTGGCGCGATATTTAGGATATAGCTCCGCGAGTTCCTCCAAACGCCCTCTTTCATAGGACGTATTCTGGGCCAGCATCGTCCCGTGCAACGTTCCGTCCTCGTTGAACGCGCATTGATTGACGAGGGCTTCCGCCAAGTCCTTCCGCTCGTCGTCATCGCATCGGGCATTCAAGAAGATGTAATTGTCACTGACTTTGTCGCAGATTCCGGGAGCTCGTTCAATATGCAGCGAGAACTCAAAGACAGACTGCCTATAAGGTGTTTCCCCACGGAAGCGCGGCAGGGGGCAAGGGAAGGCTTCAAAATCCAGGTGATAGATCGGGTATTCGATCTGCTTGAACCAATACCGCATCTTTTCCTTATCGACATGCTCCTCCCCATTATCGTAGCAATCGCGTTGGATGGTATGATTGTCACTGGCCAGCCAGCCCTCGGGCACATCATCAAACTTGTAGTAGCCCTCGTTGACCAGCTGGTACTTGTCGGTGATGGAACCTGCTGAGAAGCCACGGAAGCTCAGGTAATTGTTCGCTTTGTTCTTATCCGGAACGGCCCGAAGTTTCTGGAAACAATGCTTCCAGAAAATGCATTCCGTATTTTGTCCCCAAGCGCACCACTTTCCGACCGGAACTTTGACGTTGATGTCATGCGGCGTGTTGATGTAGCTTTCCAGCGTGGCGATCTCTCGAAGGATGATGGGCTGATAGGCCTCCGTAGTCTCGTTCAAGTCGTAGAATGTGACCAGCTCCTGACCGTCAATCTCCTTGTAGTCACACTTGCCATCTGCATCGACCGAACCGTCGAAAACATACTCGCTGTTGAGCACGGCCAGATAGAAGTTCACCGGACGGTTGTCATTGTCCCGGCGCAGGGCATGCTCGATTACATACCGCTGGAAAGCAAGGTCGTGCGGGTATTTTCCTTCGTTGCAGTAACGATCGAGCAGTTTTTTCTTCTTCTCTTCGAAATTCTTCGCCGCGTCGTCGTTAACCTTGCTGTCCGCATCGTTGAAGCGCCAGATATTGCCACCCTTGACAAATAAAGGATAAGCGTTGCCGCCCCGTTTTCTAGGGGCCACATCCATGAAAAACAGGCCCGATTTCTTGCCATCGGCATCGACCTTAAGCAGGTATTTGCTATTGGTCGTGGCCTTTACTTCGATGATGTTGATCTCCTCCTCGTTCTCGTTGTAGATATCGACATAACAGCGATAAGTATGCCCATGACTCTCGTATTCGAAGAGTTTCTGCTTGTGCACATCCAGATAATCTGCCACGAACTTGCCGTGGAAATACTTCTTGGCTATCTTCAGGGCTTCATCCTCCACCTGATTGTAGAACGGCAGGAGCGCCTCGAGTTCCGGACTCGGCGTGGCATCATACACTTCATCATCTTCGGATTCTCCGGAGTCGGCAGACGACATCTCTGACATCATCTCTTCCATTCTTTCTGCTCTACGCTCGCGCTCATCGTCTATGTCGTCCTTCCCGGTCGGATTGCATTTCAAATCCATCGGAAAATACATCGGGCAGCGCGTCCAATTGATAAATCTTGATTTCGAAATGTACATGGTTATCTTGCTTTATGTGGTTATCGTCTAGACAAAAGTAAACACTTCCGATTAATAATCCTACAACCCTAACTCCACCACCAGCCTCGCGACCATGATTTCCAGATCCAGGGAAGGCTGGATGGGATTGACGGGGGTTATCCGTCGGCGAGTGAGGGTCATTTCGAACAGGACGGAATCGTTGTTCATGAGGCCGCCGCCGGCGAAGGCGCCGCCTTCATAATCATAGCAGAACCGCCGGTAGTCGGCCTTGGTCATTTCCATCAGGGTGGGCAGCAGCTTGAAGATGCGGTGGCGGCGGACGCTGATGTAATTCTCGGAGACCTGGAGGGCGTGGACGGACTTGGCCACGTAACTGGACTTGTCTTCGAGATAGTAGTTCAGGATGATCTGGTCGCTGGGCGAGAGTTTTTCGATGGCCGCCTGGAGGCGAGGGATGAGCTTCGCCCGCGCAGCGGATGAACTGACATCGGCCGAGCCCTCGTCGGCAAGGGCCTTGATGGCAGTTTTCACCTCGTCGATGTCCCGCTGGGCGGCCGCCGCCTTCGACTCCTTCTCGACCAGGTCCACGATTTCGTTGTGGACGAGGGTTGCCAGGTACGTCGTGATCTTGGCGCCCCGGGAAGCGTCGAAATGGGCGTAGGCCTTCTCCATCGCGGTCAGGACGGCGGAATCCCGCACATAGTCCAGGTCCACGCGCCGGTCCAGGCCCCCGAGTTTCCGGGCCTGCTTCTGCAGGTAAATCTCCGCACTCTTCTTCGCGGAGTCAAAATAGAGTTCACAGAACTCGTTCCAGGTCCATTCAGTCTTCATATCGATCCAAAATCCATTGTCTTTCCAAGGTCCATCCCAGGCCTTCCAGGACGCCGGGACGGATGATCTCCCGGTCGCGGGCGGCCTCCGCCGAAGCATAGCCCGGGCCGTCCAGCAGGATGCCATACCGGTAGCAGCCGGGGCGGTCGGGGTCCACGACGCCGATGTCCACCCGGAAATCGGAAGAGCCCACCGCCGTGTGGACGGTCTCCCCCTGCGCCCGGAGCTCCTCCGCAATCTTCTCCGCCAGCAGGTCCGCCTTTCCCCGGGCATACGGGGCCACCTCCAGCGTCTCACGCCCGTCGCGGGCATACTTCAAGAAGGCCTTCAGGTCGATGACGCCGCGCGGGACGAAGCCGTTCTCCGCAATCTGCTCGGGCTGGAGCGAAGAGAACACCGTCATCTCCTGCCGGGCGCGGGAGACGGCCACGTTCAGGCGACGCCAGCCGCCGGCCTGGTTGAGCGGGCCGAAATTCAGCGACATCCGCCCGCGGCGATCCAGGCCGTAGCCCACCGAGAAGAGGATGACATCCCGCTCGTCGCCCTGGACATTCTCCAGACTCTTGACGAACATCGGTTCCGCCTGCTCCGCCGCCACGCGCGAGAGCGCCTTGTTCTTGGCGAACATTTCCTCCAACTTCTTGTCGATGAGGTTCTTCTGGCTGGCGTTGAAGGTCACGATCCCGAGGCTCTTCTCCCGCTCCTCGGGGTCGGAGAGACGGCGTTTCACGTCGGCTACGACCGCATCGGCCTCGGCCTCGTTCGTCCGGCTCCAGCCCCGGTCGTAGACACCTTCGACCGGCTGGAAATGCACCCGCGTGGCCAGGTCGTCATTGGACGGGAAAGTCAGGAGCGCATTCTCATAATAATGGGCGTTGCTGAAAGCGATCAAGCTCTCGTGGCGGCTCCGGTAGTGCCATTTCAGGTGGACCGACGGCAGGGACAGGGCGATGCACTCGTCCAGGATGCTTTCCATGTCCTCCTGGTCGGCATTCTCCTCGTCGAAGGTGTCCGCCTCGAAGAACGACGTGGGCGGCAGCTGCTTGGGGTCGCCGACGACGATGAGCGCCTTGCCGCGGGCGATGGACGCCACGGCTTCGCTGGTCGGGAGCTGGGAGGACTCGTCGAAGACGACGAGGTCGAACAGATCCCCTTCCGGCTGCAGATACTGCGACACGGAGAGCGGGCTCATCAGCATACAGGGGCACAGGCGCGGAAGCAGGTGCGGGATCCGGTCGAACAAGTTCCGGAGCGAGACGCCCCGGGAATTGTTCCGGATCGCCTTCTTCAGGATGGTCATCTCCGAGCCTTTGGACAGGCCGTCGTCCGGGTCGGGGAGCCGGGAGGACACGCGGGCGACCAGCTCCTGCCGGGTCGTCTCCCGGAAGGCCTCGTCGTCCTCGCGGAACTTCTTGACGAAGGACTCGAAGAGTTCCCCGCAGAAGATGCCGAGTCCCTTCTCCCGGTTCAGGATATGGATGGCGTAGGACCGGTAGAAGCATTTGAAGAAGAAGTCTTCCAGCCGAGCCGGGTCCATCCGCCCCGATTCGAACTCCTCCGTGACCAGGTTCAGTCCCAGACTGCAGAGACGGGCCTTCTGCCGTGAATAGATGGCATAGGTCTTCAGCTCGGAGAGATGGGCGCGCCACCGCTCGAGCTTCTCGCGGACGGCCGCCAGCGCCGGCCGGGACATTTTCACGCCGATGGGCCGACCCAGTTCCCGTTCCAGTTTCCTGGCCTCCCACCAGAACCGGAGGCCGGTCTTTCCGAGGACGGTGTCGAACCGGGTCGCCAGCCGGTCCTTCAGACCGGGGCTGTACTCCACGGGGGGCAGGTCGAACAGGTGGCAATCGACCCCGATGCCGGTATGGGCGATCGCGGTCACATAGTCCTGCAGGGCCGCCTCCATCTCCCGGAAGCCGCCCGTGTCCAACGTTTCAAGGACGGACGCCGGAATCCGCCGCGGCTCAATTTCTTCCGGCAGGTGGAGATACCGCGACACGCAGTCGTACAGGGAAACGCCCACCGGGTAGACCCGGTTCACCGCTTCGGCGTGGCCATTCAGCCGGTTTTTCGCTTCGTCCATCCGGGCGGCGTCCGGCCCGAAGGAGGCCGGCTGCGCTTCCCGCCGGAGATTCAGGGTATGGTCCAGCTTCGCGAGGACGGTGGATTTCCGGGCCTTGTTGGAATGGAGCTCCAGGCAGAACGGGTCCAAGCCGATTTCTTCCAGGCGCTTCTGAACCACCTCGAGCGCCGCTTTCTTCTCGGACACGAAGAGCACCCGCTGGCCGTTGTAGAGCGCATTGGCAATGATGTTGGTGATGGTCTGGCTCTTTCCCGTGCCGGGCGGGCCGTGCATCACGAAGCTGCGGCCGGCGACGGCATCGCGGATGGCGTACAGCTGCGAAGAGTCCGCGCTGATGGGCTGCAGGACGGTGGCGGAAGGGCACAGGCTGTCGATGGACCCTTCCGGCAGGACGGCATCCTTCACCTGGAGCCGTCCCTCGACCAGGCTGGAGACGGCCGGATGGGCGTCCAGCATCGCCCGGTGCGTATGGATGTCGTTCCAGATGATGAACTTGTTGAAGGAGAGGTTCCCCAGGAACACCAGCTCTTCGATGTCCCAGCCCCGCTTGTCCATCACGGCGCGGCGCAGGACGTTCATCACCCGCCGGACGGCGACGTGCCCGTCCTTCTCCGGCAGCTTGTCCAGCCCCGGAATGCTGATCCCGTGCTGCTGCCGGAGCATCTCCAGCAGCGTCAGGTTCGCGACGATGTCCTCGCCCGTCCACTTGATGCTCCAGGTCGCCTTGGTGATTTCCACGGGGATCAGGAGGATCGGGGCAAAGTGCGGCGTGATTCCGTCCTCGTCCAGCCACTTCAGGGCGCCGACGGTCAGGTATAGCGTATTGGCTCCGTTCTCCTCCAGATAGTGCCGCGCCTCCTTCCGGATGGTGTCCAACTGGGCGACCGTCGCCTCCTCGGGCCGATAGGAATGGAACCGCTTGTCCATCATCTCCTTGTACGCGAACGCGTGCAACGGGTCTTCCGGAGCGATTTCCCGGAAAACGCCGTCCGGACGGAGGATGCCCGCCCAGCCCGGCGGAATGCCGAAGATGTGGAAGCCCGCCCCGTTCTCCAGCATCGCGACCATCTCTTCCGAGCCGCTTCCCAGCAGCTGGAGGACGCCCTTTTTCGTATGGATGTTGATCAGGTTGTTCCGGAGGCTCAGGTCCAGCAGCTTCCGCTCCCAGATGGTGTGCTTGTCCACGGTCGCGGTCCGGTCCAGGTCGATTTCGTCCGTGTCCGGAACCCGTTCCGGGACATCCCGCTGGTACACCGTCTCCTCGTCGATGACATAGCCGTCCGGGGTCAGGATGCGCTGGGGAATCGGGCGGACGCCGGCGTTCCGGGCCGAACTGACATCGACATACAGCAGGAAACTGTCCACGTCGGCGATGGTCGCGGCGGCCTTCGAGACCGCCTCGTCGAACGTCCGGTCATTCCCCTTCAGGAATCCGGTCGTCTCCACCAGCAGGACCTCGTTGATGCCGTCCGCGCCGCTCTTGCGCAGGACCGCCGGGTCGTCGTGGACCGGATAGGGCGACGACTTCTCAACCAGCCACGCGCCGGCGTAGGCGTGCCCCTCGTGCAGGACCACCAGCGGGCGCAGGCCCACGGCTTCCATACAGCCCGCATACAGGAGGGCCGCATCCAGGCAGGTGGCCAGTTTTCCCGAGAGGATATCCTCGGGAAGGCGCACCCGCTGCCCCCGGTCGGCGAAAGAGGCCGGCGGGTTCGCATAGGCGATACACTCCTCGGCCAGGGCGGCATAGAGGGCCGCCATCTGCATTTTCGCCCGGTTTACATCGCCGGACTGGTAGCCGTCCAGCGAGGGGCTGCCGGTCCATTTCCCGAGGCGTTCGGAGGCCGCGTGCAGGACGGGGCGGATCGCCGGATGGTTCGGCAGGACGAAGGCCGCTGTCAGTTCCGGGGCGTCGTTCACCCCCTCCCAGAAATCGTACGGCAGCAGGGCCACCAGATACTCCTCCCGGGCGCACTCCCCCTCCGCCGCGGTGACGGACACCGTCATCCGGCCCTCGATCCGTTCGGTGAGGTTGGCCAGATAGGTGGCGGAAGGGAGGACCTTGATCTGGTCCAGGATCAGCTTCCCCTTGGGAGCCAGTTCGCTGATGTGCGACGCATATCCCTCCGAGAAGGCGGGATCGAACTGGATGGACAGCTGCATTTCCGTCAAGGCATCCTTCCCGGGGTTGCGCAGGATGACGCTGCGAACCGCCGGAATGCCGTTTTGCATCCGGGCATAGCTGAAAGACTTGGCGTAGTCGGTCTTGAGGGTCATCGTATACAAAGATAAATCATTTCCTATTCTCATTATACCCTCCTGCCGTGCAATATTTCAGTTTCTTTCGCAAGGCTATTCCAGCTTCAACGGGCCGTCCTGCTTCAACCGAGCCATGAACGGCACCCACATCGGCTGCCGCTTGTCGATCTTTCCGGGGTTCTTCGGCGACACCCAATTCGTGCCCGTGGCCCCGCAGAGGTCGAAGTAGAAGGCCGAGGACCGAATGAGCAGGTCCAGGGAGGCTTCGGGGGCGTCGGCTTCGGTCTCGACGAGGACGAGTTTGGCCGATGCGGGGAGGAATTTCCGAGTCCGGGCGGCGATGTCTTTCTCCCGAGGGGAGACGAACATCACGACGGCCGAGTCTTCCAGATGGGCCGATGTGAAGATGAAACGGCCGTGGCAGTAATTCCGAAAATCGACCACGCAGGCTGGGCAGAGGCCGCTTTCGACGATCTTTCCTTCCAGGTTCGCCGCCGTCGGACGGCCCCAGGATCCGTGCAGGACGACGAAGCTCCGAACTTCTTTGAAGTCTTCCGGGGTGAGCGGGGTGCCGTCATTCCGCTCCAGCCGATACGGCACTTTCGGGGCCGTCCGGTACTTGGCCAGGTCGACTTCGGGGTCGAACACGCGGCTCAGGAGGGCGAAATACATCACCGGCGTCTGGGTCGAGATGAACGCGTCGTGGACCGACAGGCCAGGGATGTCGAAGGCCTGGGTCGACCCGGCTTTGACGAACAGCTTCCGGACTTCATTCCGGTCGCCCGAGTACAGGGTGAAGCTGGCCGTCCCGAGTGGATTCACGGCCAGGCCCCGCTTCGCTGCGAAGACGATGTCGTTGTTATGACCGCCCTTGCTCACGAGCAGGAGCTTCGACGTCTTCAGCGCTTCATCGCTGTAACTGTTTAAGGTGTAGGGAGAAACGGCAGTGGCGATACCGCCGCGGGCCCCGTAGAGCAGGGCCGCGAAGTCGGCCACGGACTCGGCTCCGCCGGAGCCGGTGGCTACAAGCGGCTGTCCGGGATTCGTCGTGAGAAACTGTCGGAGCGCCGTGACATCGGCCTCCATCGCCTGCTTCAGCAAGGCTTCGAGATTGAGAATGGGATTCATATACCGCTATATACAGCCAAGAGTCGACATTCTTTCACTGCGCTTGAAATATGATCGCTTCCCGGGAGTATTATTAACCGTATGGCAAACGTAAACATCAACACGACGGAGCTGCGGGCGCTCCTGGACCTCACGCCCGCCGACCAGAATATCATGCTGGTGGGCAACCACGGCATCGGCAAGTCCGAGATCCTCACCGAGTACTTCTCCGGGAAAGGGATGCGGGTCGTCCCGCTGTTCCTCGGCCAGATGTCCGACCCGGGCGACCTGATCGGCATTCCCAACCGCAACGAGGCCACCGGCAAGACGGAATTTATGCCGCCGTGGTGGTTCCCGCTGGACGGCCAGCCCATCGTCCTGTTCCTGGACGAGCTGAACCGCGCCCGGCCGGAAGTCCTCCAGACGATCATGGACCTGGCCCTGAACCGCAAGCTGGCGGGCCGGAGCCTGCCGGAGGGCAGCCGGATCATCTCGGCAGTGAACGCGGGCGACCAGTATCAGCTCACCGACCTGGACCCGGCCCTCGTGTCCCGGTTCAATGTCGTCGGCTTCCGTCCCACCGTACAGGAATGGCTCCTCTGGGCCGACCAGGCCGGCGTGGACAGCCGCGTCCGCGACTTCATCCGGGAGAACCCGATGTGGCTGGACAAGGACCCCGACGCCAAGGAGGGGGCCGACACGGGCCTCGACAAGACCCCGGACCGCCGCGGCTGGAAACGCGTGAGCGACATTCTCCGGAATGTGAACGAGATCACGCCGGTCGTGACCAAGGCCATCTCGGCCATCGTGGGCCCGAAAGGCGCCAGCGCCGTGGTCTCGAGCATTTCCGCCCACAAGATCCTGTCCGGGCGGGAGGTCCTCCAGAACCTGGAGAAACACCTTCCCACCCTCCGGGGCTACGAGCTGCACCAGCTCTCGGTCGTGAACGACGGCATCTTCCGCCACCTGGAGGTGGAGAAGCTCGCCGGCACGGCCAAGGAAAAGGCCCGCAAGAACGTCGAAGCCTACTTCGACTTCCTCACCAAGGAAAAGAAGGAGGCCGCCGCGCACTTCGCGAACCTCTACGTGCAGCAGGGGACCTATCCCAACGCCATCTCCTTCCTGGCCCGCGAGTGCCCGGTCCTCACGATGACGATGGTCTTGTACGTCAAAAGCATCCGCTAGATGAAAGAGCGCATCACACGGATCCTCGAGCGCTGGTTCATCTCCGAACCGGCGCTCTTCCAGGTGCTGTGCACGCACAGCATCGAGCCGAACCCCTCCATGCCCTGCCCCGTCCGTTCCGGCGCGCGGAAGGTGGAGTACAACCCCGACTTCCTCGGGGAGATGGGCGACCAGGCCCTGGAGCAGGCGCTCCGCACGGAAGCGATCCGGATCCTGCTGAAGCACCCTTACCAGCGGAAACCCGACGCCTGCTCCCAGCAGGCCGTCGCCGTGGGCAGCAACCTCACCATCGGCGACAACTACCAGTTCGGCAACCTCAACATCGAGCGCCCCAAGGATTTCGAGCTCCCTAGCGGCCGCGAGTACGAGTGGTACTCCCGCCGCATCCAGGAGCTGCTGCCGCCGAGCGCGGGCGGGGACGGGAACGGGGACGGCGCGCCGGGCGGGATGCCGTCCCGGACGGCCGGTTCCGGCGGCAAAGGCGACCACCGCGCCGACAGGCTCGCCGCCCAGGCGGACCGGAACACGGCCCTGTCCGAGCTCTGGGCGGAGGACGAGCTCACGGTCGCGATGATCGACGGAATCATCGAGGGCTGCAAGGACTGGGGGACCCTCGCCGGGAACTTCGCCGAACGGCTCAAGGCGTCCGCCAAGGCGAAAATCAACTGGCGGAACGTCCTGTCCGGCTTCCGGGCCAGCATCCTGTCGACGCACCGGAAACTCACCCGGATGCGCCCCAACCGCCGGACGGGGTTCGACAACATGGGCTCCATCCGCCGCTTCGACACGAAACTGCTCGTCGCGGTGGACGTGAGCGGGTCCATCTCCTCGCCGGACCTCTCCTATTTCTTCGGGGTGATCAACAGCGCCTTCCGCTACGGGTTCACCGCCGTGGACGTCATCCAGTTCGACGCGGGGATCCAGGTGGTCCAGACCCTGAAAAAGGTGATGCAGGACGTCACCGTCCTGGGACGCGGCGGCACTTCTTTCCAGGAGCCCATCGACTATGCCCACGAGAACGGCTACGACGGGCTCGTCATCCTCACCGACGGGTATGCTCCGGAGCCCGTCATCCCTGACCATATGCGCTGCAAGCTGGTCTGGGTGTGCAACGACCGGAGCAGTTATGAAGATTCGCACCGCTGGATGGAGAAATCCGGCCGTGTCTGTATGATGGAATTGAGATGAGCATCCAGGGTAAACTGTTCAAGGACCTGACCGAGGAGGAAATCGTCGCGGTCGGGATGGAAGTGGTCCCGGAATTCCGCGAGCGGTTCCGGAACACGGGCGAATTCGACGTAGGCCGATGCGTCCAGATGGCGCTGAGCCACATCGAACGGCTGTACAAGTCCAAGCACGGAATCTACTGGAACGCGCAGATCGGCAGGCGCGAACGGGAAGAAATCCACCGGATCGTCCTCCAATACCAGCCAGTCCTGTATGAGCGGATCGGCGAGGTCCGGCAGCGGCTTCTCCAGTCCCGCAAAGTGACCGAGATCAATGCGGCCACGGCCAAGGCCCTCATCACGGGACGGTTCCGGGAAATCGGACTGAAAGTCCAGGTCACCGGGCAGATGTACCGCGCCCGCGTGGAAGTGACCACCCCGTCCTCCTACCGGGTCCGGTTCTACCTGAGCTATAAGAAGATGTTGCAGGAAGGCGTCCTGGACAACGCTGTCGCCGCCGTCCAGGACGTGGTGAAGGCGATGGACGCCCTTGGGTACGGGGCCATCGTCGAGCGGTGCTGACTAAAGATAGTCCTTCGTCACGGACTCCGGGCAGGCGCGCACGCCCGCCGGCGGGCCGGCGTAGAGCACGCGGCCGCCGTCCTCGCCGGCGCCGGGCCCCAGCTCGACGAGCCAGTCGGCGCTGCGGATGACATCCAGGTTGTGCTCGATGAGCCAGACCGTATTGCCGCGGTCCACGAGGGCGTCGAACAGGCGGATCATGTGGCGGATGTCCTTCGTATGGAGCCCGTCTGTAGGTTCGTCGATGATGAAAATCTTCCCTTCCACACCTAGGTAGGAGGCCAGTTTCAGGCGCTGGAGTTCGCCGCCCGAGAGGGTGGAAAGCGCCTGGTTCAGATGGAGATACTGCAGTCCCACGTCCACGAGGGGCCGCAGTTTCTGTTCGATGACGGTCCCCTTGAAGAAGGCCGATACGAGGCGGACGGAAAGGTCCATCACCTGGGCGATGTTGAGCGTCTCGCCGGTGGCGCCGGTCACGGTATAGGCCAAGGCCTCGGGCGCGTAGCGCAGGCCGCCGCAGGCTTCGCAGGTGGTCTCGATG
>CAMNGM010000046.1 GCA_946538425.1 uncultured Bacteroidales bacterium
TCACCATCGGCCGCGGGAGCGTGAAGAATCCCCATTCACCGACGGGGACGATATCCAATGCTTTTGCCATACTATCTGATAATCTTCTTGATCCGGTTCGCCTCGTCGATGAGCGCGCGGACCTTGTCTTCGTCATACTGGTCGATCGCCTCCCGGAAGTCCTGCATCTTTTCCATATAGGCGTCGATCACGCGCAGGAGATTGTCCCGGTTCTGCATGAAGATGGGAACCCACATGTCGGCGTTGGACTTCGCCAGGCGGACGGTCGAGGAAAAGCCGCCGGAGGCCAGGTCGAAGATGTGCTTCTCGTCGCGCTCCTTGTCCAGGACCGTCAGGGCCAGGGAGAAGGAGGTGACGTGGGAGAGGTGGGAGACGAACGCGGTATGCACGTCGTGGGAATCCGAGGTCATGTACACGATCCGCATGTTCAGGACCTTGTACAGCTCCTCCACCGTCCGCACCGCGGCCGGGTCGGACTCGTCCTGGTCGGCGATGATGCAGGCGCGGGCGTCGAAAAGCCCCGGCAGGGCCGCCCAGGGGCCGCTGTGCTCCGTACCGGCCATCGGATGGGTGGCCACGTAGCGCTTGCGGCAGGGGTGGTACTTGAGCCGTTCCGCAATCTGGGACTTGGTGGAACAGACGTCCATCACGATCTTGTCCGTGTATCCCTTGTCCTTGAACGTGTCCAGCACCGTATGGATGATGCCCGCGGCCGCGCTGACCGGAACGGACACCACGATGATGTCGCTTTCCTCGATGCATTCCTCCAGCGGAACCACGCGGTCCACCAGGCCCAGCCGGCCGGCCGCTTCCGCGTTCAGCGGATTCTTGTCCGTCCCGATGAAGCGGGAGGCATAGCCGCGGGCGCGCAGGTCCACGGCCAGGGACCCGCCGATCAGGCCCAGGCCCACGATTCCGATCGTCCTGTTCGTTTCCATCGTCCCGTTACTTTAAAAGGGCCAGCGCCTTCGCCATCCGCTTCGCGCCTTCCTTGATGTTCTCCTCCGAGGTGGCGTAGGACAGCCGGAAGTAGTCCGGCGCGCCGAAGGCGTCGCCGCCCACGGTGGCTACGTGTCCGACTTCCAGCAGGTACATCGCCAGGTCGGTGGACGTCTTGATCACCCGCGTGCCATCCGTCTTCCCGAAGAAAGAGGAGCATTTCGGGAACAGATAGAAGGCGCCTTCGGGAAGGGCCACTTCCAGACCCGGAATCTCGCGGAGCAGCCCGACCAGGAGGTTCCTGCGGCGCTTGAAGGCCAGACGCATCTCCTCCACACAGTCCTGCGGGCCGTTCCAGGCCGCTTCCGCCGCCTTCTGGCTGACGGAGCACGGGCCGCTGGTATACTGTCCCTGCAGCATGTTGCAGGCGGAAACGATCCACTTCGGGGCGGCCAGGAAGCCGATGCGCCAGCCGGTCATCGCGTAGGCCTTGGAGACGCCGTTGACCACGATGGTGCGCTCCCACATCCCCGGGCAGGAGGCGATGGAGGCATGGGCGCCCACATAGTTCAGGTGCTCATAGATCTCGTCGGACAGGACCAGCAGCCCTTCGTGCCGGAGAATGACGGCGGACAGGGCTTCCAGCTCCTCCTTCGAGTACACGGCGCCCGACGGATTGCTGGGCGAGCAGAGCACAAGCATCCGGGTCCGCGGGGTGATCGCCTGTTCCAGCTGCTCGGGGGTCATCTTGTAATCCTGGTCGATGCCGGTGTCGACATGGACCGGTTTTCCGCCCGCGAGGAGCACCATCTGCGGATAGCTCACCCAGAAAGGCGCCGGGATGATCACTTCGTCCCCCTCGTCGATCAGGGCCATAATCGCATTGCACAGGCTCTGCTTGGCGCCGTTCGACACCAGGATTTCCGCCGGGGTGTACGTCAGGCCGTTTTCCCTTTGCAGCTTGCCGATGATCGCATTCTTCAGCGAAACGCTGCCGGGCACGGGGGTATAGTGCGTATAATTCTCGTCCAGCGCCTCTCTGGCGGCGGCTTTCACATGCTCCGGGGTGTTGAAGTCGGGTTCCCCCAGACTCATGTTCACGACATCGATTCCCTTGGCCTTCAGTTCATTGCTCAACGCGTTCATCGCGAAGGTCATGGACGGGGAAAGACGGGCCATTCTTTTGGACACTCTCGTTTCACTCATAGCTTGGAAATATACTTGTACTCAAAAACTTCCTTTGTAGATACCCATGATATCCAGGTCGGCCAGGAGGGGCCGGACCGCCGACAGCGCCTGCCGGTAGCGGACGGTATCCTCGAACCGGATGTCGGCATAGAAGAAATACTCCCACGGACAGCCCGGAATGGGCAGCGACTGGATGCGGGTCAGGTTCATCTCGTAGAAGGACAGGATGGTCAGGATCTGGGCCAGGGCGCCGGCCTTGTGCGGCAGCGTGAAGCACCAGGAGGCCTTGTCCGCCTTCTCCGGCCGGAAATAGCGGTCCAGCACGAAGAAGCGGGTCCGGTTCTCCTTGAAAGACTCGATTTCGCGGGCCAGGATCTCCAGTCCGTATTCCTTGGCGGCCAGCCGGGAGGCCACGGCGGCCACGCCCTTCAGCTGCCCGTCCGCGATTTCCTGCGCGGCGGCCACCGTGCTGGACGCCTGGACCTGGGGAATTCCGGGGAAATGCTTCTCGAGATACGAGCGGGTCTGGTAAAGGGCCATCTCGTGGGAACGGACTTCCCGGATGGATTCCAGGGTCTCGCCGGGCAGCGCCATCAGGTACTGATGGATGGGGATATGCACCTCGCCGACGACCTGGTAGCCGCCGGAATGGATCAGTTCCAGGTTCCGGACCAGCCCGCCGGAAAGCGTGTTCTCGACCGCGACGACGACGGAGTCCACCTCGGCCGAATCATAGGCCGCCAGCATCTTCTCGAAGCTGTCGAACCCCTTGAGTTCCAGCGGGATGTCTTGATAGAAGGCCTGGGCGGCCTCTTCGTGGAAACTTCCCCGACGTCCCAGAATCGCTACTTTTTTCATGAACCAGTACAAAAAAGGGCTATCCGCTTCCGGACAGCCCAACATAAATCTTGTATACCTATGATGATACGACGTCCGGTCTATTATCGGTGCTGATAATAGCGCTTATAAAAACCGTAGTCGTAAAATCGCATTTGTCTGAAAGTTCGTTCGGACAAAGGTATAATAAATAATTTTAAAATCCAAGCCTAGACGGTGAGAATTTCTTTCTCCTTCTCGGCGATGACCGCATCGACGACCTTGACGTACTTGTCGGTCACCTTCTGGAGCTCTTCCTCGCCCTCTTTTTCGCCGTCCTCGGACAGGCCTTCGTTCTTCTGGGCCTTCTTCAGGAGGTCGATGCCGTCGCGGCGGGCGTTGCGCACCGTCACCTTCGTCGTCTCGCCCTGCGCCTTGGCCTTCTTGATCAGCTCGCGGCGGCGCTCCTCGGTGAGGGCGGGCACCACGCAGCGGATGATCTCGCCGTTGTTGGACGGGGTCAGGCCCACGTTGGCATCCAGGATGGCCTTCTCGATCTTGGAAATCATATTGCGCTCCCACGGCTGGATGGCGATGGTCTTCGCATCCGGGGTCGTGATGGAAGCGACCTGGTTCAGCGGCGTAGCCGTCCCGTAATAATCCACCGTCACACCGTTGAAGATGGCCGGGGTAGCCTTGCCTACGCGGTAGTTCTTGAGGTCTTCCTCCAGGAAATCCACCGCATCCTGCATCTTGACGCCCGCGGCGTCCACAATTTCTTTCGCTCTCGGTAACATAGTTCTCGTGTTTTGCTTAATCGTACAAATATAATGAAAAACGGCAAAAACCTTATGGTTTCCGCCGCTTTTTTCACATTTCGTGCCGAAGGGAAAGGAGTGCGTCGAATGGAAATCCCTGTATTAAAGCCTTTTACAACAAGTGCTTTCGACGAATCCTCCGAAAGCATTCTACACAAAGCATTGACACACAAATGTTTATATTCAACGGTGATTCTTCTTTCTGATCGGTAGATGAAGAAACTTGAAGATCAACTCGCCGGGAGCATTCACAACCTGCCGAAGTTGGAGGAACAGTTCGTATTTCTCATCGACAGACAAAGAAAGAATGTCATGAATGTCTTTTACATAATGATTATCCAGCAAAAAAGAGGTCATCTGGCCATATGGAGCATCACTCTTACCAATAAACACTTCTCTGAGATCATATTCGCTACCGGTCGTTGCGTGCATGGCAATGAGCATGTTGTCATAATTGCCGAAATACCGGATCGCTGCCGCATAATCAATACAGTTGTATGTCGAAATGATGAAATCGATCAGCTGTTGTTTCTCTTCTTGGCCCAATAGGGCGAAGATCCTCTCCAATTGACTGAGATAAAGAGGATTTCCAGCCTTGAAATGCGCCTTGACTTCCTTGACCGCCTTTTGGAGCGGCCAACTGGCATCCCGGATCACCAGCTTTTTAGAAAAGGGATGATCTGTGACAGCATAGGCCAGATAATTCCACCGGTACTGCTCCGCTTTCTCTACCAAACGCCGCTCTACGGGGTTGTTTCCCACATATACCAGATTTGAGCAACCTTTCTTTTCTCCACGTTTTGGCGAACTGCCAAAGGACTGCTCGAACACTTGTCCATGCAACCCGTACCGATCGTTCCATTTCATGGCATACCAGGAATTCGTATCCTGTTTGAATTTCTCCAAATCCCGCTTGTGGTCAGCAATCACGGAATCATGGACATGATCCGGCATCTGGCATAACGCCAGGACTTGAATGCCATACTTACGGGCCATCGTGCAATATTGGGTAAAATAAGCCAAATGGTCGAAACACGAATAGAAAAGCACACCACGATCCGCCGTCCTCTGATAGCAGTGGTTCAGTATGCCTTTGTAAAAAATCCTTCGCTTCATATCTCTCCGTTTTAAGACAGATCCAGGAGTCGGATCCGATACGAAGGTCGGAAGGATTATCAGAAAAAGCAAATAAAAAAAGACCCGTCGAATGGATGTAGCTATCCCTCAACACATTACTGAAAGTGCTTTAGGCCAGATGACCTAAAGCACTTTCAGTAAAACATTGTCAATCTGTCGATTCCATTCGACGGGGTCAGCCCCCTACGGATGGACGAGGGTGCCGACTTTCTCGCCTTCGAGGAGCTTGGTGAGGTTGCCGGTGGCGTTCATATCGAAGACGATGATGGGCATCTTGCCGTCGGAGCAGAGGGCGTAGGCGGTCTGGTCCATCACTTTGAGGTGCTTGGAGATGGCCTCGTCGAAGGTGAGTTCGTCGTACTTGACGGCGGTGGGGTCTTTCTCCGGGTCGGCGGTGTAGACGCCGTCCACGCGGGTGCCCTTGAGGAGGGCGTCCGCGCCGATCTCGAGGGCGCGCAGGGCGGCGCCGGAGTCGGTGGTGAAGAAGGGGTTGCCGGTGCCGCCGGCGATGAGGGCGACGCCGCCGCGCTCGAGCACCTTCACGGCGTCGTCACGCATGTAGTACTTCGCGACGGGCTCCATGGGCGTAGCCGTAAAGACCTGCGCGTCGACGCCTTCTTCCTTGATGAACATGGAGAGGGCGAGGGAGTTGATGACCGTGGCGAGCATGCCCATCTTGTCGCCGTCCACGCGGTCGAAGCCCTTCCCGACGCCTTGCAGGCCGCGGAAGATGTTGCCGCCGCCGTTGACGATGGCAATCTGGAGGCCGGCCTTCGCGGCGGCCGCGATTTCTTTTGCGTAGGCGGACAGGCTTTCCGTGTCCAGGCCCTTTCCGGCGGGGCCGCCGAGGCTTTCGCCGCTGAGCTTGAGAAGGACTCTCTTGTACATGGTCTTTGGGTTTGGATTTGTAACAAAAGTATTGAAATATTATGAAAGATGCAAGAAAGACCGTATATTTGCATACTTGCAAGACTAACGAAACAACCGACTTATAATGGCTAATTTCCTCACCTCCTCCATCGGCAAGAAGTTCGTCCAGAGCGTTTCCGGCGCTTTCCTCGTGATCTTCCTGCTCCTGCACGGCACCATCAATTTCTTCTCCGTGATCGACTCCCTGCACGGGAACTTCGGCAAGGTCGCCGAAGATGCGGTCCGTTTCTCCACCGGCGACGGCTGGTTCCAGGTCGGCTGCGACTTCATGAGCACCCCGTTCATCGACATCATGGTCCCGATCCTGGCTCTCGGCTTCATCATCCACATCGGCTTCGGCATCTGGCTCTCCATCGAGAACTACACCAAGCGGGGCGGCATCAAGCGCTACGAGGTGGCCTCCAAGGCGAAGAACGACAGCTGGGCCGCGAAGAACATGTTCATCCTCGGCATCCTGGTGCTGGGTCTCCTGGCCTTCCACCTGTCCCACTTCTGGGCCAAGATGCAGCTGCAGGAGTTCATGGGCGCCGAAGCTGAGAATCCCTATTACCTCCTGATGGTGACCTTCAAGAACTGGTGGATGGTGGCCCTGTACATCGTGTGGTTCATCGCCCTGTTCCTGCACCTGGAGCACGGTTTCTGGTCGATGTTCCAGACCATCGGCTGGAATAACAAGAAGTGGCTCAAGCGCCTCAAGGTCATCGGCATCATCGTCGCCGCTGCCATCGTCCTCCTGTTCGTGTGCACCGCGGTCAACGCCTTTGTCGAGGCCAACTTCGTCACGGCCTCCCACGAGTGGACGGCGCCCCTTCTTGCAAAATTTTAAAAATTTATTTGCATTTTAAATTTTTTCTCTACATCTTTGCGACGAGATGAGAACAATGATGGTCAATAACTTCTGGTGGCGCACTTGCAGTTCCAAGCTGTAAGTCGCATCGCCATAGGTAGACCAAACCCATAGAAGGCACGCTGACTTACAGCGTGCCTTTTTTCATGCCAAAATCATAAACCAAATAAAACACAAACACCATGAGACAGAAAAAGTACCTGCTCCCGGAGAGCGAAATCCCGACCCATTACTTCAACATCCAGGCGATCATGCCCAACAAGCCGCTGCCGTTCCTGCACCCCGCCACCAAGCAGCCGCTGAAGCCCGAGGACCTGTATCCGATCTTCTGCAAGGCCTGCGCCGACCAGGAACTCAACCAGACGGACGAATGGATCCCCATCCCGGAGCCGGTCCGCGAGCAGTACGCCGCCTACCGCTGTACCCCGCTCGTGCGCGCCTATGAGCTGGAGGAAGCGCTCCAGACCCCGGCCCACATCTACTTCAAGAACGAGTCCGTGTCTCCGGCCGGCAGCCACAAGCTGAACTCCGCCATCGCCCAGGCCTACTACGCCAAGGAGCAGGGCGTCACGAACCTCACCACCGAGACCGGCGCCGGCCAGTGGGGCGGCGCGCTCTCCTACGCGACCAAGAAGTTCGGCATCGACTGCGCCGTCTACATGGTCAAGGTGAGCTATGAGCAGAAGCCTTTCCGCCGCTCGATCATGCAGACCTTCGGCGCGGCCGTCACCCCGTCCCCGTCCATGTCCACCCGCGCCGGCAAGGACATCCTGACCGTCAACCCGAACGACCGCGGCTCTCTGGGCTGCGCCATCTCCGAGGCCATCGAGCTGGCGATGAGCACCCCGAACTGCAAGTACGCCCTGGGTTCCGTGCTGAACCACGTGTGCCTGCACCAGACCATCATCGGCCAGGAGGCCGAGAAGCAGATGGCGATGACCGGCGAGTATCCCGACATCGTGATCGCCTGCTTCGGCGGCGGCTCCAACTTCTGCGGCCTGGCCCTCCCGTTCATGCGCCACAACATCCTGGAGGGCAAGAAGACCCGCTTCATCGCCGCGGAACCGTATTCCTGCCCGAAACTCACCAAGGGCAAGTTCGAGTATGACTTCGGCGACGAGGCCGGCATGACCCCGCTCCTGCCGATGTTCACCCTCGGCCACACCTTCAAGCCCGCGTCCATCCACGCCGGCGGCCTGCGCTACCACGGCGCCGGCGTCATCCTCTCCCAGCTGATGAAGGACGGCTACATGGAGGCGGTCGACATCGAGCAGCTCGATTCCTTCCGCGCCGGCGTCCTGTTCGCCCGCACCGAGGGCATCATCCCCGCTCCGGAGTCCTGCCACGCCATCGCCGCCACCATCCAGGAGGCCCTCAAGTGCAAGGAGACCGGCGAGCAGAAGACCATCCTCTTCAACCTCTCCGGCCACGGTTTCGTGGACATGGCCGCCTACGACCAGTACTTCTCCGGCGAGATGCAGAACTACCACGTCTCCGAAGAAGACCTCGCGAAGTTCATCAAGAGCGCAGACGCGCTGAACCAGTAAGATGGCCGTTGAATAGAAACGGTTGATTTACAAGGTTTTACAAAAAGTGCTTTAGGCAGATTGGCCTAAAGCACTTTTCTTTATTGGCTGAACAGCAAACACTTCCATTCGACGGCACCTTACCGCCCCCTAGATCGCCCGGGTCTTTTCGCGGAGCCAGGCGGCGATTTCCGCGGGGAGGCGGGGTGAGAGGGTGCGGTAGACGCGCTCGTTGTAGGCGTTGAGCCAGGCGATTTCGTCGGGGGTGAGGAGGTCGCGGACGAGGACGGAGGTGTCGTAATGGCAGAGGGTCAGGGTCTCGAAGGAGTACCAGGTGCCGAAGTCGTTCGTGCCGTCCTCCCGCACGAGGACCACGTTCTCGTGCCGGACGCCGTGCATACCCTCCCGGTACAGGCCCGGTTCGATCGTGTTGATGATGCCGGGGATGTACGGATAGGTGTTGAAGTTCTGCCGGAATTCCTGCGGTCCTTCGTGGACATTGAGGAAGAAGCCGATGCCGTGACCGGTGCCGTGGCCGAAGTTGCGCTTGGTTTGCCAGAGGGGGTTGCGGGCCAGGATGTCCAGGTGGCAGCCGCAGGTGCCCACCGGAAACACGGCCATCGACAGGTCGATGTGCCCCTTCATCACGAGCGTGTAGTCCTCCCTCTCCAGGGCCGTGCAAGGGCCGAGGGGAACGGTGCGCGTGATGTCCGTCGTGCCGAAGAGATACTGGCCGCCGGAGTCCACGAGGTACAGTCCGCGCGGCTCCAGGACCGGCGCGCCGGTGCGCGGCGTCACGTAGTGCGGCAGCGCGGCGCCGGGCCCGTAGGCCGATATGGTCTCGAAACTGTCGCCCCGGTAACCGGGAATCTGCGCCCGGAAGGACTGCAGCTTGCAGGCGGCCTCCCATTCGTCCACCTGCCCCACCTGGCCTTCCAGCCAATAGAGGAACTGCTCCATCGCGAGACCGTCCTCCAGGTGCGCCTCCCGCATCCCCTCGATTTCCACGCGGTTCTTCACCGACTTGCGGAGCGGCACGGGCGACTGGCCTTCCACCACGTCGTAGCCGCACTCGTCCAGGCATTCGCGGATGTGGATGTTCAAGGTGGCCGGGTCCGCATAGATCCGGTCCACGTCCTGGTCCACGAAGGTGGCCAGCGCGGCCGTGACCTCCGCGTAGTCGCAGAGCGTGACCTCGTCGGCCGCCAGCTCGTCGAAGCTGGCCAGCGTCTCCTCGTCCGGCTCGCCGTCGGCATCCTTGCGGACGAACCAGTACGTCTGGTCCATCGTCACGAGCAGGTAGGAGATCACCACCGGGTTGTAGTCCACGTCGGAACCGCGCACATTCAGCAGCCAGGCGATCTCGTCCAGGGCGGTCAGGAAAATGGCGTCCACCTCCTGTCGCATCATCCATTTGCGGAGCCAGTGGATCTTCGCCTCGCGGGACTCGCCGGTCAGGTCCTCGCCCAGCGTGATGACCGGAGTCGCGGGAATCGCCGGGCGGTCGGCCCACAGCGGTGAAAGCATATCCGGGACGGAGACGATGCGGACGGCGCCGCCGAACGCGGCCTTCAGGCCCGCGACGGCCGCCACCGTCTGGCACAGTCCGTCCACCGCCACGACCGGCTCCCCGAAACCGCGGGAGGCGAGCCACTGCGGGATGGGCACCTGCTCCGGCACGCGCATCTTGTGCAGTTCGATCCCCGTCCCCGCCAGCTGCTTCACCGCCTGGATGAAGTACCGCGTGTCGGTCCACAGGCCGGCGTGGTCCAGGGTGATGCACAGGTCCCCCGCCTCGCCCGTGAAGCCGGACACCCATTCCACCTGTTTCCAGCGCCGGGCCGGGTATTCGCTCGCGTGCGGGTCGCTGCCCGTCAGGACGACGGCGTCCCATCCGTTTTCGCGCATCAGGGTACGGATGGCCTCCACGCGCTGTGCAAAGACGTTTTCCATGGTATGATTCTTGACTGTTTTCACAAATATAGATATATTTGCAGATATTTAAAACGAAAAGCATTATGACTGAAGATCCCCTCGAGAGAATCGAACGCGAAGAGCGTGAGAAGAAAAACCGCAACGGATCCCTGAAGACCGCGACCATCGCCCTCGCCGTCGCCGCCCTGGCGCTCGCCGGTGCCCTGGCCTGGATCTGGAGCCAGAAGAGCAGCCTCGTGAACGAGCTCGAAGGCGAAAAGCAGGAACTCACCCAGCAGCTCCTGAACCTGCAGACCGACTTCGAAACCCTGAATTCCGACTACGAAAGCATCAACAGCCAGCTGGATACCTCCCGCGAGCAGGTGGCCCTGCTCATCGACAAGCTCTCGAAGACCGAGGCCACGAACCGCGCGAAGATCCGCCAGTATGAGAAGGAACTGGGCACCCTGCGTTCCATCATGCGCGGCTATATCGTCCAGATCGACTCGCTGAACACCCTGAACAAGCGTCTCACGGCCGATGCCGCCGCCGCGCGGAAGGAAGCCGCCGAGAGCCGCCAGGCCAATGAGAACCTGACCCGCCAGGTGGAGAACCTCTCCGGCCAGGTGGCCGCCGGTTCCGTCGTGAAGGCCCGCGGCCTGCACCTCGCCGCCTACAACGGCTCCGAACGGGAGACCGACCGCTCCAGCCGGGTCACCTACTTCGTCGCCTCGCTCACCCTCGTGGCGAACGAGATCGCCGAAATCGGCCCGATCCGCGTGTACGTCCGCGTCAAGGACCCGAACGGCGTCATCCTCCTGAACAGCTCCTCCACGGACTTCACCTCGGGCGGCGAGACGATGACCGCCTCCGCCTCCCGCGAGGTGGACTACGAACGCCAGGACCTGGACGTGAGCATCTACGTCAAGGATATGAGCAACCTCGGCAAGGGCATCTATACGGCCGAAGCCTACACGGAGAAGGGCCTCCTGGGCCGCTGCGAGCTGATGCTCCGCTAATCCTATGATCTACGTCCACGTCCCCTTCTGCAAGCAGTTCTGCACGTACTGCGACTTTTACTCGGAAATCGCCGGGGAAGGATGCTTCAAGGCCTATGCCGACGGCGTCTGCGCGGAAATCCGCCAGCGGGCGCGGGAGATGGACGACGATCCCAAGACCCTGTATTTCGGTGGCGGCACCCCTTCGGTGCTGCCGCTTTCCGTCCTGACCCGCATCCTCATCACCCTGGACGAAGTCGGGCGCGGCGGCCCCTACCGGGAGTTCACGATGGAGGTGAACCCGGAGGACCTCGTCGAGAAGGGGAAGTCCTATGTGGAAAGCCTCCTCTCCCTGGGCGTGAACCGCCTGAGCATCGGCGTCCAGTCCTTCGACGACGGGATGCTGCGGTGGATGAACCGCCGGCACGACGCCGCGCGGGCGAAGGAAGCCTTCCGCCTCGCGCGGGAAGCCGGGGCCGGGAACATCAGCCTGGACCTCATCTTCGGCATCGCCCACCTGGAGGACGCCGTCTGGGCCGACACCATCGACCAGGCCGTTGCCCTGGGCCCGGAACACATCTCCTGCTACCAGCTCACCGTCGAAGGCGAGAGCGCCCTGTCGGAGATGGTCGCCGAAGGCCGATACACCGAGGCCGACGACACCCTGTGCCGCCGCCAATATGACATACTCTGTCAGAAGCTCGGCGCGGCGGGCTACCACCATTACGAGATCTCCAATTTCGCCAAGGACGGCTTCGAAGCGGTCCACAACGGCGGCTACTGGGCACGGCGCCCGTACGTCGGAATCGGCCCCGGAGCGCATTCTTTCCGGGGGAACACCCGCTCCTGGAACAGCAAGGAACTCCGCGGCTGGAAGCCCACGACGGAGACGCTCACCGCCGAGGATTCCCTGGTCGAGACCTTGATGCTGTCCCTGCGGACTGACAAGGGCGTCGACGCGGATTTCCTGCACGGAAATTGCAGGAAGGAGGATATCGGACGACTCCTGGAGAGCGGAGCCCTGGTCCGCACGGGCGACCGGTACCGGATTCCCGAGGACCATTTCTTCGTCTCCGACGAGATCATCCGCGAACTGATTTAAAACCACATCGCTATGGCATTCAAGAAATCCTTCTTCACCCTCCTGGCGGGCCTCGCCGCAGGCGCCGCATTCGGTATCCTCTATGCGCCGGACAAGGGCTGGAAAACCCGCGCCCGCGTGAAGAAAGCCGCGGAGAACGGCTTCGAGGACCTCAAGGACAACCTCGGCGACCTGGGCGCCAAGGCCGAGGAAAAGGCCGCCGAAGCCAAGGCTTCCATCAAGGACATCCGCGAAACCCTCCGCACCAAGGGCGCCGAGATCAAGGAAGGCACCCGAGACCTGCTCATCAAGCAGCTGGAGCGCCTGGAGAGCGCCCTCAAGCAGGCCGAAGCCGCGGCCGAGGAAAGCGTCGGCGAGCAGCCCGACGAGCAGTCTTCCGAGGCATGACCCCCTTCACCCAGCCGGCCGAAGACCTCTCCCGGAAAGCCAAGGACTACATCGACCTCCGCCTGGACGACATCAAGCTCCGGACGGCGAAGGGCCTGTCCATCACCGCGTCCAAGCTGGTGGCCCTCTTCCTGATCATCGGGGTGGGGACGAGCCTCATCCTGGCGTTGTCCTTCGGCCTGATCCTGCTCCTGGGAGAACTCATCGGCAGCTATGCCTGGTCGGCCCTGGGCGTGTCCGCCCTGCTGGCCATCGGCCTCTGGATCCTCATCCGCCGGCGCGACCACCTGTTCAAGGACACCTTCGTCCCCCTGTTCATCAATCTCTTCTTCAACGACGACGATGGGCAAGCAAAAGAATAACTACCTGGACATCAAGACGCTGGACGAACTCAGCGCCGCCATCCACCGGAGCCGCGCGCGGATCGAGGCGCAGGGCGAATCGGTCCAGGCCGGGCTGGCGAATGTCCAGGAGTTCTACACCCCCCGGAACCTCGCGCTCAGCGGCGTGCAGAAGTTCGCCCTGGACCATCACCTGTACACCATCGGCATCAATGCCGTCCGTTCCCTCCGAAAACTCCTCGAAAAATGACCTACCTCCGCAGAGCCATCAAGTATTTCATCCAGACCTGCCTCCTGCTCACCCTCATCATCGTCATCCTGATGCTGTCCGGGATGGTGTCCAAGGACATCTCCGTCGCTTTCACCCACGGCTGGACATCGGTCTGGTGGATTCTCGCCATCTTCGCCGTGATGGCGCTCGTCTATCCCTTCTTCGGCTACCAGAAGCGGATGATCCGGGTCAACGGCGACCCGGCCCTGGCGCGGGAAGGCATCGCCGAAGCGCTGAAAATCCGGGGCTACGTCCTGGAAAGCGAAGCGGACGGCATCCTGAAGTTCCATCTTTCCTCGCCCCTGAACCGGGCTTTCCGGTTCTGGGAAGACACCATCACCCTCACCCCCATCCTGGGCGGCTGGGAGGTGGAAGGCCTCTCCCGCGACCTCGTCCGGGTCGTGAGTTCCATCGAACACTATTTCAGAAACCGGAGAAACGACTGATTCGCCGTCCCCTTATTGCTGCTGACTCCCGCCTGCCAGATCCAGGATTTCCGAGGTGATCTTCTGCTGGCGTGATTTATTGTATTGCAGGGTGAGTTCCTGCAGGAGGTCTTCGCCGTTGTCGGTGGCCGTCTGCATCGCCACGGTCCGCGCGGCGTGCTCGGACGCATTGCTGTCCAGGAGGGCGGTGTAGAACTTCAGGCGCAGGGACTTCGGGAGGAGGTCCGCCAGGAGGGCGGAGGCGGAGGGCTCGAGGATGTAGTCGATCTCAGATTTCTCGACTTCGCCTTCGGCTCCGCTCGAAATGACAGAAGTCATCGGCAGGAGGGTTTCCCGGACGGGGACCTGCTTGCCGGAGGAGACGAAGTGG